>JAGLHT010000005.1 GCA_023143455.1 Desulfobacterales bacterium | reverse complement strand
TCTCAGAGCCTTTTTTTATTTTATAAGGAGGTAAAATGTTACTTGTACTTAAAGAGAATATAACTCAAGAGCAGAAAGAGTTATTAAAAAGGACATTAACAGATCAAAATTGTATTACGCGTGAAATAAGAGACATGGGTAAAGATGTAATCGGAGTTATTGGAAAGATTACAAAAGATATTGATTATTTTAAAAAGATGGATGGAATAGCTGATGTTGTTCCAATCAGCACACCATTTAAATTTGTAAGCCGTGAATTTAAAAAAGAAGATACAAAAGTCAAGGTTGGCGATGTTGTTGTGGGTGGCGATAGGATAGTTATTATGGCAGGACCATGTGCTGTGGAAACTCTTGAACAGTGTATGTCCATCGCAAAATCAGTGAGACAATATGGAGGAGTCCTTTTTCGAGGCGGCGCCTATAAACCACGATCATCTCCCTACTCTTTCCAGGGACTTGAAGAAGAAGGCTTGAAAATACTTGCCAAAGTCAGAGAAGAGACAGGTCTTGGAGTCGTCACTGAAATGACATCTCCTGTCCAGGCTGATCTGATGATGCAATATGTTGATGTTGTTCAGATTGGTGCCAGGAATATGCAGAACTTTGAATTGCTCAAATGTGTCGGTAAAATGGGAAAACCTGTTCTTTTAAAAAGAGGTCTTGCATCAACAATACAGGAATGGTTAATGTCTGCTGAATATATCGTATCTGAAGGAAATGAGAATGTAATATTATGTGAGCGGGGCATTAGAACATTTGAACCCTCCACTAGAAATACTCTGGATCTTTCTGCAATCCCTGTGTTAAAAAAATTGACACATCTTCCCATTATAATTGATCCAAGTCATGCAACAGGCATGAGAGAAAAAGTCAGCCCCATGGCAAGAGCAGCAATTGCAGCAGGCGCAGATGGATTAATGATTGAAGTTCATAATGATCCTGATAATGCTTTGTCAGACGGTCCCCAAAGCCTTTATCCCGAGCAGTTTGGTAAACTAACAAGAGATCTTTATGTTATTGCTCCTGTTGTTGGTAAACAATTGGATTTTGATTACTTAAAAAAATCAGAGACAATGAAAAAATCAAATGGGAATGGTGCTGGAACAGCTACTTTTATAGGTGCGTTAGGGACTTATAGTCATATAGCATCCATGCAGTATTTTGGTGATGATATCAAACCGCTTCCCAAGGAGACATTTAGAGATATTTTTAAAGCAGTTGATTCAGGAGATGCTGAATATGGAGTGATTCCTTTGGAGAACTCACTTTCAGGTTCGATTCACGAAAACTATGACCTGCTCCAGGAATATGATCTTAAGATAATAGGGGAGATAAAAATTCGTATAGAGCATTCATTAATTGCCCAAAAAGGTGCAACTAAAGAATCAATTACCAAAGTGCTTTCGCCACCACCTGCTCTTTCCCAGTGCAAACATTATCTTGATCAACACCCTGATTATGAACAGATAATTGCAAAAGCTACAGCAAGTGCAGTAAAAACTGTCAGTGAATCTGATGATTTAACATTGGCTGCCATTGGAAGCAGTATGGCAGCAGATATTTTTAAAATGACAATCATTGATAAAGGGATAGAAGATAATCCAAGAAATTATACCAGGTTTGCAATTATATCCAAAAATCCTGAAACGCCTGCAAAGGGTACTAAATCTTCCATAATTTTTTCAACTATTAATAAACCAGGAGCATTATTTGGTGTTATGAAAGTGTTTTCAGATCATGAGATCAATCTTGTGAAACTTGAATCAAGACCAATTGCAGGAAAACCATGGAAATATATGTTCTATGCAGATTTAGAAACAAATATAGAAGATGATAAATCAAAGCAAGTGGTTAAAGTTATAGAAGAAAAAACTGATTATTATAGAGTCCTTGGAGTATACTGAAGATAGCAAATTTACCAATGAAGTTTGCCCAAAGATTTTATTATTTTGGACAAGCTTCATTGCAAGTAAAATTGATTTTTCCTTGAAAAAGCAGACATATTTTTCTTGACAAAAAGCGCCTTCCTGCCCTATAATTAAAGTTTATAATCATGGCACGGTCTTTGCTTTATATCCTCTGTGTCCATGCGTTTTGGAAGGAATTATCATGCACCAGGATCATACTGATTTTTTAAACACCCATTCATTAAATTATATTGAAATGGCCTTAAGCACTGACAGAGTTGAAAGGATTACTCATCCGGATGGATACGGCAAAAGGACTGGACAGTGTGGGGATACGGCTGAATTTTTTTTGATCTGCAAAGACAATATACTGCAATCGGTCTCTTTTAATGTTTGCGGTTGCATGAATACAACCGCTTGTTGCAATACGGTTTCAATGAAGGTCACGGGAAAAACGATTGATGCCGCATGGAAAATTTCACCCGAAGAGGTGGACCGGTTTTTAGAGACACTTCCGGAAGATCATTTTCATTGTGCCGAACTTGCAGTGGGTGCATTATATCTCGCATTGACGGATATAAACGGCAATAAATTAGAACAATTAAAGGACTAAAGGAGAAACAAATGCCCCTATATGAATTTAAATGTGAGGACTGTGGCAGGCTAACAGAAATCCTCATTTTCGGGACAAAGGATCAGCCTTCCTGCCAATCCTGCGGCAGCACAAATATGACAAAACAGATGTCAGCCCCTTCTACTATGTCGGGTCCGACCAAAAATGCCATGCCAGGATTAAAAGATACGGCCTGCTGCGGGTCATCGCCAGGAAAAGCCGAAGGGTGTGCAGGACCCGGTAGTTGCTGCGGGAAGCAATTTTAATCATGGACCAACTGGATGAATTTGTTGATAACCTTCAAAATCAGATCTTTGAAGAAGCAAAACAGGCCCTTGGTGAAAAAGGATTTGACCGATGGCGCAATCCAAAATGGAATGGAAAAATTGAAAACCCGGACGGTTATGCCAGGGTAATAGGCGAATGCGGTGATACCATGGAGATCTTTTTAAAATTTGAAAATAACCGGGTCTCAAAAGCATCCTATTTTACCGATGGGTGTGCCTCAAGCATGGTCAGTGGTTCCTTTGCAGCTGAACTGACCTTGGGTCGGGATCCTGATGACCTATCCGATATCACCGCAGAAACTGTATTAGCTGCTATCGGACGACTGCCGAAAGAAGATCAGCATTGTGCAAGCCTTGCGGCACGGACTGTGCAAGAAGCATTAACCCATTACATGTCAGGTCTTGTAAAAAAGACAAAGGAATAAACCAAAAGGATAAGCATGGCCATATATCAATATGGTAAAAGAATTCCGCAAATCGGAAAAAACTCATACATCAGCGATTCTGCAAGAGTCATTGGTGATGTTACCATAAGTGATAATTGTTATATTGGTCATGGCGCCATTGTCAGGGGAGATTATGGTAAGATTATCATTGGATACGGAAGCGCCATAGAAGAGAATGCCATTCTTCATATCAGACCCGACGGCATTCTTGAACTGGAAGACAGTGTAACTGTCGGTCACGGGGCTATTATCCACGGCAAGACCATTAAATCCCATGCCGTAATCGGAATCGGCTCTGTCATCGGCTTTGATGTGGTGATTGGTACCTGGGCCATTGTGGCTGAAGGCTGTGTCATCCCTCAAAAATCTGTTGTTCCCGATGAAAAAATAGCTGGCGGAGTGCCGTTTGAAATTATCGGCGATGTCGAAAAACGGCATAAGGATTTTTGGACTTATGGAAAACAGCTTTATGTTGACCTTGCCCGGGAATATCCTGGCAAATTTAAAAAACTCTAACCCTTCCCCTTTTTCTCCATGGAAATAATCATAGACACAAGCCAGCACTGTATCAAAACAGGTTCCAAAAAAGAATATGAACGCCTGATCCGGCAATATTTTAAAGCCGGCTTGTGTGAAAAAGAAAAAAGCATCATGGAACAACAGATAGAGGCTTTAATCTATTTTCTTGAAAATGTTGATTTTTCAGACCTCAGGAATCAGTATCACAAAATTGGTCCATCCGGAAAATCATCAGTTCTGGTCTTCCCCCAAACATTAAAAGAAATGTATATCCGGTTTGATCAAAGAATATTGTCCCCGATTTGGAAAAAAAGATAGCATCAAAAACCTGTTGTCTTTCCTTACATTATCTGAAATAATTGACCTTTTTTAGCTTTGAATCAAAGGTTAGATTTCATTGCGGTCAACAATTTAAAAAAGGATGTTTCATCATGAAATTTGAACAGGTGATCGTTGAAAAAAAAGAAACTCATGTCGCTACCCTGACCTTGAACCGTCCGGACAGCATGAACACCTTCAGCAGCAAAATGGCCTTAGAACTAAAAGAGGCATTATGCGAACTGGATGCCGACCCTTCCATCCGGGTCATTCTTTTAAAAGGGGCAGGCAAAGCTTTTTGCGCCGGGATTGATGTGAATGAACTTGAAGGGAAAACCGGCATTGAATATCAGAAATGGATCGAGCATATGGAGGCGCCGCTGGTGACCATGTCTAAAATCAAAACCCCGGTTATTGCGCAGCTCCACGGGGTTGCCGCAGCCAACGGCATGGGACTCATTGCTGCAGCCGACCTTGTCATTGCTGAAGATAATTCTCGAATGGGACTCACCGCCATCAACGTGGGTCTTAATTGCGTCGGCCCTGTCATTCCGGTGGCTAGATGCGTGGGCCGCAAAAAAGCTCTGGAACTTCTGTTTTACGGTAAACTCATCAAGGCAGAGGAAGCCCTGGCACTTGGTCTGATCAATAAGATCGTCCCAAAAGACGAACTCGACTCAAAGGCTCTGGAATGGGCAAAAGAACTTGCACAAAAAAGTCCCTTAGCGGTTCAGATTGCTAAATCTGCCTTTTATCAATCAGAAGACATGAGTTATGCAGATCAGTTTGCTTATATGAACGAAGCCTTTGCACGCCTTTGCACCACGGATGATGCAAAAGAAGGTGTCAGGGCATTCTTTGAAAAACGCACTCCTGTCTGGCAGGAAAAATAATATTAGCGAATTGGTGACACAGGGTTTTCAATTTCCTTTAGTATTTTTTTTAATGCTATTGGGATGCATTTGATAATCTCATCGACCTGGGTGGCAGGTGTCGGGTTTGCATAATACCCTGCAAGCCTGTTAACTTTTGCAGCAATTTTTGCAGCCTTGGGAATTTTCATTCCAGTTCCAATAAGGGCAGTTACAATACCTGTAAGTGTATCCCCTGTTCCCCCAATGGCTTCCATGGTCTCTGTTGCCGGGCTGTTAACAGAAAACATGATACCATTTTCATCTGCAATATAATCTGTTGATCCTTTAACAAGCAGGTGTTTTGCGGCATTTTCATGGAAATAAGCACGAGTGATAAGATCAGGAATTTTATTGTTTTTGTGTAAAATAAACCCTCTGGTGTAAAATGGATGAGGAGCTTTTTCATCAGCAAGAAAGGCAAGTTCTCCAACATCGGGGGTGAAAAGATCATATGAAGTTGCAAGGCCACTCATTTTGGCTGCATACATGAATCCAGCGTCTGCAATTATAACAGGCTTTTTTTTCAAATCGTTGAGCTTAAACAGAATTTTGTTGTGCCAGTCAACATCAGGTTGGAGGTAATGAAACACAATAACATCAATATCCATATGAGGAATATTTTCAACAAGATATTGATATAATTTGGAGCTTCCATTTCCAAGCCCAATATCGCCGGCAATAAATCCTGTGGTGTCCTGAATGTTATCAGTTGATGGGCTAAGTGTGTTTAGTGTGGTAACCATTGCACCCAAGAGTGCTGGTGTTCCACGATTTGTCAGGAGATTTTTCCCATTAATACATAGCTGACCATCAATCATATTAATATTGCCTGTTGTCAAAGGAAAATCCTGATCAGTAACAGTGCCTACAACTGCTAACATTGTTTTTTTATCTCCTCAAAGGCAAGCCCAAGAGCATAGCCACAAAGTGTATGCCCGATTTCAAGGGGGTCAGGTGCCTGTGCCAGAGTTTTTCCTACCATTTTACAAGCAAGATATGGTACATCTGGGCATCCGCCTCCTGAAATATTTACAATTAATTGAGTTTCTATTTCTATTGTGATTTTCATATTTGCGGCTCTGACCATTAAAAACGCCCCGAAATTTTTTACATGGAACAGATCCACTGGTATGAGTAAAGGGTCTGTGACAGGAACTATTTGCTGAGGAGAAATATCTGCTTTTTTTAAAAGCCGTAAAATATTCAGTTCTTTAATAAGTTCAAATTCAATAACAAGGTCGCATCCTGTCTGAATTCCAGGGGGAGGACCCATTACTCGTATTTTGACATTATTTGACTTTAAGGTCTTTTCAGCCTGAATGACTTCACTGGTGTTTTCGAACACCAGTATGCCAAGACCTTCCTTTGATAAAATAGTGTCTTTTTTGTTTTTAAATATACTTAGCATGTTAAAAAAAATTATATTTACTATTAATCCTTAATAAGAGTAATTTTATATTCATCCCCTTGTTGTTCAATGTCCTTAATTGTATATTTTTTGTTTTCAGCTGCTCTTGATACATTTTCCTTTGATGCATCAGTGTCAGTAAAAACTATTATTTCATTTTCATTGCCTGATTTCACAGCATCCATAAACATTAAAACTGGCTGAGGACAGGAAAGCCCTCTTGTATCAATTGTTGTACTCACAATTAAACTCCTTATATTTTTTTTCTCATTGTAAACCCAATGAATAAACAGATTACAAGCCCGACTACCACAGCCGTTACCCCATGCGGACCAACACCTTTTGGCGAACTTGCTAACCCGAAATTGTGTGCAATTGCAGCTCCCATGATCATTCCCAGAACAAAAATTGCAGCATCCCCATCACCTTCACCGGAAAGGAAAAGTTGACGCCCAGGACAACCTCCGGCAAGCGCAAATGCAAGACCTGCAAGCACCATCCCTGCAAAATTCCAGATATGCATTGCATGAGCAACCGGCTGGCCGGTGAATCCCGGGTTAAATTGACCAAAAACAAAGTTTGTAATAAATGCAAAGACCACTAATGCTATCACTCCAGAAAAAAGATGCATTTGTCGGAATAAAATCAGATCTCTGAAAGCACCCATGGTACAGAATCTGCTTCTCTGGGCAATAAAACCGATAAACAGACCAGCTCCAAGGGATAGCAACAATGGTGCATGCATGGCTCCAGGACCTTTAAGGCTGTAAAATAACACTCCTGCTTTGTTCTCGCCAGCAAGCTGAGGATAAATAAGCATCAAGCATAGAAGACCAAGCATTAGAAGAGGTAAAAGCAGACCTGCACTTTTATGTGTCGGCTTACTTTGTCCTAAGTTGTATCCATTTTTTAAAAATTGAACACCTATCCAGATACCACCTGCAAGTCCAATTAGACCTATGATTGCATTTCCGTCTCCACCGGCAAGGCGTAGAAGCGCCCGCCAGGGGCAGCCTAAAAATACAAGTGCCCCAATCATTGCAAACATGCCAAGAGTAAACCTGACAATGGGAGCTGAACCTGAACGAGGTTTAAATTCTTTAAAACTGAAAGCTGCGACCAAGGCACCTAAAACAAACCCAATAATTTCCGGGCGGATATATTGTACAACACCTGCTCTGTGAAGTCCTATTGCTCCTGCAATGTCTCTTTCAAAACACGCAACACAAATTCCCATATTCCCGGGGTTTCCAAATTTTTGCAGCAACCCGGCTAAAACACCAATAATTGCACCAACACAGATAACCCCCCATCTGGTGGCAAAAAAGTTTTTTATCATTTTGTATTCCTTTTAAATTTATTTAATTACTATTGTTCTGTTTGTCATAAATTTTTTAGGAAATCCAATTGATAATCATGATAGAAAAAGAGTAATCTATAGATGATATCAATATGGTAAAAAATATATGTTTTGTGCAAATTTATCAATTAAGCTCGCTCCAAGGTTTTGCCATTTTGAACAAGCTTCATTGCAATTAAAATTTAATTAATTGCAATCTTTTGAAACCATCTCCTTGTTTTTGGCAGAGTTGCATCCTATAATCATAAATATGAATAGTGAAATAAAAACAGAAGATTCATTAAATGTTGACAAGAGCTTAATTGCAATGTTTCTTAAATTGTCACCTGATGATCGGATCCTTTCTAATGATAACATGATACGTACAATTATTGAGCTTAGGAACGCATATGAGCAACAAAAAGCAAACAGCATTAGATCTAAGTGCAATTCTTGAAGGTTTATTGGAATCGGACATAGAATTTATTTTGGTTGGCGGTCTTGCTGCTGTTGTACAAGGAGCACCTGTCACCACAATGGATGTTGACATAGTCCATAATCAATCTTCTGAAAATATATCCAAATTGATTAAATTTCTCAAATCAGTTGATGCAATATATCGTCGTCCAGATGATAAGGTGATTGAACCCAATGGAAAAGATATCTCAGGTATGGGTCATTTTCTCCTTAAAACTCGATTTGGTCCTCTTGATGTTTTATCTTTTATTGAGCAGAGAAAGGTTTATGCTGATCTCCTTAAACATACCGTGGAGATTAAGTTTAGGAACCGTATTGTTAAGGTGCTTGATCTTAAAACATTGATCGATCTCAAAAAATTGTCTAAAAATCCTAAAAACAAACAAAAGTTAATGGTATTGGAAGAAACTTTAAGGCAGATCAATGGAGAATGAAAATTTTCAATTAAGATCTAATTTATGATTTCGTCAATTGCAATATTGGCGATCATTAAACCAAAAGTTCCTGTTATATAAGGGACTGTCCCAAGGGGAGGTCTTTTTCTTCCATGGTCTGGCTCTGAATTTAATTCTAACTCTAATTCAGAGACAATTTCTTGAACACTATTCTTTGGTTCTTCCATAGAGTAAACACATTTGACATTTTCAGAAATTCCACGCCTGCGAAGCCTTCGCCTTACAAATCGTGCAAGGGGGCAAACACTTGTTTTAAAAATATCACTTATTTTTATCATGGATGCATCTGTTTTACCGGCAGCTCCCATGCTCGAAACTATTTTCAAACCATTCTCTTTTGCTTTACAGATAAGGTTCACTTTAGAGTTTAATCCGTCTATGGCATCGATAACAACATCAATATCTTTTGATAGCAAGGTTTCTATGCTTTCAGCATTAACAAAGGAATCATGGATTTCAACAATAGCGTTAGGATTAATATCTTTTATTCTTTTTTTTGCAAGTTTTGCCTTTTTTTTTCCAATTGTGGAATGCAAAGCATAAATTTGGCGATTGATATTAGTTATATCTATTTCATCAAAATCAATCAGGCTGAAAAATCCAACACCTGTTCGTGCCAATGCTTCTACGGCAAATGAACCAACAGCTCCAAGCCCAAAGACTGCAATCTTTGCTTGTTTGATTTTATTTAATGCTTCAGACCCGAGAAGTTGTTCTGTCCGTGTAAATTGATTCATTAAAATTGATCTTATTTTTTATGATTTGAATGCTATCTGAAAACCAATAAATGCAGCAAAAAGTCCTACTATTACTTGAACTGTTATATTAAGCAGAGTTTGAATAGAATCTCCATTTTGCATCATTTCAATGGTTTCATAACTGAATGTTGAAAAGGTAGTATAACTGCCAAGAATTCCAACAAACATGAATAATCGGATTTGAGAAGTAAAAAAATGATGGTTTTCAGCCCATCCATTTAAAAGTCCTAATAAAAGGCAACCAGAAATATTAGCAATGAGCGTGCCAAGGGGAAAGGATAGTCCTTCAAAGAGTCCTTTAGACCATATTGTAACCATATGGCGCATTACAGCCCCTATAAAACCACCAATACCAACTAGAAAAATACCCTCCATAATTTTTATTGTCCTGATATATTAAATAACCTGACTCCATTATTATATGTTTTTACTACAAATTCTTTTACAGGAATTTTTTTTATTTGTGAAGCAATATTTGCAATAAAAACAAGGTTTTCTGGTTTATTGATTGCATTTTTCTCCTGATGTAGTGGCATGCTTGGCAGAATATCAGGGCTGTCTGTTTCAATCAACATTCTATTTTCTGATACAATTTCCAGGGCTTTAATTGGCTTTCTGGCATTGGGCCGTGTTATGGAGTCTGAAAAAGAGATATAGAAACCATATTTTTCAAATATTGGAATCATATCAGCAGACCCTGAATAAGAATGTATAAGACCTTGAGCTGGAAGGTCGCCTATTTTTTTTAGTATGTTGATAAACAAATCCCATGCTTTTCTAATATGAATTGAAATGGGAAGCTCCAGCTCTTTTGCAAGGATTAGCTGATCTGTAAATATTTTTTCTTGTAATGGTCTGTTGGGCACTTTAATGGCAAAATCCAGCCCTGCTTCACCAATCCCTGGTAAAAAATTATTTTTAAGCCTTGTTTTTTCGGTCCTTAAAAGATCTGCAAGCTTGTTTTCCCATTCGAATGAAATGTTATCCATATACCATGGGTGTATTCCATAACATGGGATAACAAAATCATGTTCTAAAGAAAGATTTTGTACATCAAGCCAGTCTTGTTCACACGTTGCACAGCAGACCATATATTCAACACCTGCAGAGTTAGCGTTTTTAATTGTCTGATCAATATTCTCACTTAATCGTGAGGACTGCAAATGACAATGTGCATCAATTAGTTTCATTTAGTAAAAGTCCTAAAGCCTCAGTAAAACCTTATTTTATACTATTCGATTAAAAAAGGTTAACAAAAAATATTTTTAATTTAATTTGTATCTATGGTAAGATTATAACTATTTTTATTAAAATAGCTGTCATATTTATAGGAGGATGGGTAAATTGCTTGAACATAAGGTTATTATAAGGCGTTGTAATGAGTATGACCCTGATCTTATTTCTAAGATTGTCAAAGAAGGTATGGAAGAATTAGGAGTTAAGCCTTTTGGGAATATCCTTTTAAAACCAAACACTGTAATTGCACACCCAGAAATTTTTCCCTATGCTTTTACGAGAAAAGAACTTTTAGATGGTGCGCTTGATGCCACAAAAAAAACTTCAGAAAATGTAAAAGAAATAAGTGTGGGTGAACGATGTGGCATAACCATTCCCACAAGATTTTGTTTTAAGCATGCAGGCTATCCTGAAGTAATTAAAAAACATAAAGCAAAAACATATTATTTTGATGAAGAAAAAAGTGTTCCTGTAAAGTTAACAAAAGAAGGAAGACTTAGAGACAGAGTTTTTATTCCAAAGTCTGTTACCCAGTGTGATTTTTTAATTAATCTTCCCAAGTTTAAATCTCATCCCTGGACAAGGCTTACTTTGAGTTTGAAAAATTTTATTGGTATTCAGGATGACCGGCACAGACTGGTTGATCATAATATTCATTTAGAAGAGAAAATTGCTGATTTGCAGGAGGTAGTTCAGCCAAAATTTATAGCCATTGATGGAATTATTGCAGGGCAAAAGATGATGTTAACTCCTGAGCCATTTCCTTTGGGCGCTATTATTATGGGTACAAATTCATGCGCTGTGGATACTGTATGTTGTCATATGGTCAATGTGGATCCTCAAGATTTAAAACATCTATGTTTAACATCTCAAAGAGGGTTTGGACCAATGAACCTTGATGAGATTGAAGTGTCAGGCGATTATCCCCTTGCCGAAGTTCAGAAGAAAACAAAAGATTTCGCTTTTTGCATGGAACGAATTGATGATTATTTTAAAGATCACAAAGCCATCTCATGTACCTTAGGTAAATTTCCGGAAGGGCGGGACTATTGCTGGGGAGGATGTCCTGGAGCTTTACAAGAGGCAATGCACATTTTTAAAGGCTTTGATCCTGAGGTTGAAGATAAGATGGAAAAAGTACGTGTTGTAATCGGAAAAGTTGATAAGCCTCTTAACCTTACAAAGGGAGAAAAAGTACTTTTTGCAGGAGACTGTACTTCATGGGAAGGAGAGATTCAGGGGAGAAAGGTGAAAATCGAATCTAACTTTAAGACAAAAACCGAAGTAAATGAATGTAAAACAAAATCCAATGACATGCTTAAAAAAAATATAGGATCTTTTTTCAAGGGTTTATTTCTTGGGAAAAAACCCTTTATACATGCAAAAGGTTGCACAATCTGTGTCGCAGACCATGTCCATTATCTTTCTTTTCTTGGGAAAATAAAAAATCCAAATTATGATAAAAGATTGGTTTTTGGTATTGCAATCAGTTATTTGCGTATGATAGTTTCCAGATTTTGGAATACAATAAGGAGTTAGAAAATATATAAATTATGAGAATAGTAACAAGGCCGGATTTTGATGGGATTGTATGTGCAGTTTTTATAGAACAATCGGAAAATATTACAGAGCCTGTGAAATGGATTGAGCCTGGAGATGTTCAGCAAGGTACAGCAGATATTAAGGATGGCGATATCATGGCAAATCTGCCCTATGATGAAAGATGCTCTGTATGGTTTGATCATCATATTTCAAATGTTCCTTTCTCAAAAGTTGAAGGCTCATTTAAAATAGCTCCTTCAGCCGCAGGAATTGTTTACGAATATTATAAAGAAAAAGGTCTTTTAAAAAAGAATTTTGATGAGCTTGTTGAACAGACCGATATTATTGATGCAGCGAAACTTACTAAAGATCAAGTGCTAAATCCCCAAAAATATCCATATATTCTTCTTTCCATGACTGTGAAAAACAAGGATGAGTCTGATCCGAAATATTGGAATAAGCTTATCTCTTTATTAAAGGATATGCCAATCAAAGATATTATAGAAGATAGCGAAGTAAAAAAGAGAGCAAAGATTGTTTTAGAGGAGAATATTGTTTATGAAAAATATCTTAAAGAATATACAAAAATAGAAGGGAATATATCTGTAACTGATTTTAGGTCTTTTGATCAATCTCCTTCTGGCAACAGGTTTCTTTCATATCATCTTTTCCCTGATACTATTGCAAGCATTACAATAAGAAATAAGGTCGAAAATAAAAATCAAATTCTTTTAAGTATTGGAAAAAGTATTTTTAATAATAAAAGTAATGTAAATATTGGTAAACTTCTTTCAAATTATAGTGGTGGAGGGCATGACGGTGCTGGTGGATGTACTCTTAATGTTGAGACAGCTGAGGTAGACATTAAAAAGATTATTAGTATAATGGTGGAAGATAGAGAAAATTAGAATTGGTGCGCCTTGACTTTTTTTTACATAATTATTAAATTTTTAAATACTAATGAAATAATACTAATCAATGGGATATAAAATTGAATATAGTTTCTATTGTTGGAAAATCCGGCGCAGGTAAAACAACACTTATAGAGAAGTTAATTAAGGAATTAAAGAGAAAAGGCTATATCGTTGGCACTGTAAAGCATACACATAAAGGTTTTCATATGGATAAGAAGGGAAAGGACTCCTGGCGACATCGAAATGCAGGGTCAGATGCAACCCTTTTAATAGCTCCCGGGATAATTGCACTTGTAAAAGATGAAGAACTTGATGTGATAGAAGAGATACAAGCATATCTCTCTGATATGGATATTGTATTGGTAGAAGGATTTAAGAGAGAAAATCTTCCAAAAATTGAGATTTTCAGATCAGATGGAGATCATAAAGGGCCATTATGTATGGATGATAATAACCTGGATGCTTTTGTTACTGATTCAGATTATGCTCCTGATGTTCCAAGGTTTGGTCTTAAGGATATTGACGCTATAACTCAGTTTATCGAAAAGCAATATTTGAAAGTATAAATGAATAAAAGTAAATTAAAATATAATAATATAATGATCATGGGGATTTCTGTTTTTTTGTTTCTTTTGTTTTTTAACCCAACCATAGGCTTTGCAGACAATATACCTTGTCCGGAAAAAGGGTATGTTACAAAGCTTGAGAATGGAGCTATTAGCTGGGGTACAGGATGCATTACTGCAAAAGGCAAAGCATCTCCCTCAAAAGAAGATAAAGGCAAGTCATCAAGCTCAATCCCTGGTGCTGCAAAAACAGATGCAACTAAGAATCTTATCTCTATACTTAAAAATATAAAAATTGCAACAAATAGTGTAAAAGAGTTTGTGGCATCAAATGATGATATTATGGCACAAATTGAAAATACCATTTCCGATGTTTCTGTAATAAAACAGCATTATACATCTGATGGTGCATTGGAAATAGAGGTTGAAACTTCAATGTATGGCAGCTTTCTTCAGTTTATTCTTCCCCATGAGATAATCCAGATTCCTGAAATAAAATCAATTGAGACCAATAGCGATGTTCAAAAACAAAGAGGAAGATATACCGGGTTTGTTTTAGATGCCAGGGGGCTTAAGTTTGAGCCTTCATTGTATCCTGTTATTAAAAATGAGTATGGGGAAGAAATATACAGCGCAGTTTTTATTAACAGAGAATATGCTGCCCAATATGGTGTTTGTAAATATTTTTGTAGTATGGAAAAAGCTGTTGTAAATAAAAGAGTTGGTGAAAATCCTCTTGTTTTAAAAGCTTTAAGGCTAGGAGAGGATAAAAATTCAATAATTTTGAATAAATCTGATGCTGAAAAAATAGAGAAACTAATTGAGCGGCATTCTTTTTTTAAAGAATGCCGGGTAGTTATTGTTCTGGATCAAGAATAGCATTATCTATGAGCCTAGTTTTCCCAAAATTTACAGCAAGTGCAAAAAGTGTTTTCCCTTTGATCCCTTTTACCGTTTCGAGGGTTTCAGGGTCACACAGGGTCGCATAATCAATTTGTGCCTTTTCAAAAGAATTTATAAAAACATCTATTTTATTTAAAATAATATCTGCATCGGTTTCTCCTAGCTTGATCATTGCTTTTGCTTTTTCAATGGATTTTGAAAGGCAGAGGCCTGATTCACGCTGTTTGGGTGTGAGATATGCGTTTCTTGAGCTCATGGCAAGGCCATCGTCTTCCCTTACTATGGGAGCCCCAATGATTTTGATATCAAAATTCAAATCCTTTGTCATTTGACGAATAATCCTAAGTTGTTGATAATCTTTTTGTCCAAAAACAGCTGCATCAGGCATTACAATATTAAATAACTTTGTTACAATGGTTGCAACTCCTTTGAAATGAACAGGTCTTGAAAGGCCGCAAAGGTGATTAGGAAGGTTTGCAAGCTCAACATATGCCTGAAAATTCTCTTTGTACATTTCGTTTTTTGAGGGAAGAAAAACAGCATCTGTATGGAGCCTCTCAGCATGGCAAAGATCGTTGTCAAGGTCAACAGGATATGAGTCAAGGTCTTCGTTTTCTCCAAATTGAGTTGGGTTTACAAATATACTTACTACTAGTCTGTCATAAAGAGTTTTTCCTTTTTCAATAAGTGAAAGATGTCCTTTGTGAAAATATCCCATTGTAGGGACAAGGCAAATAGTCTCGCCTTGTTTTATGATTTGCCTTGACCATGCTTGCATTTCTGATGCTTTTTTGAAGATTTCCATTGTTTTTTATTCCTGCCCCTATTAAACTCAAATCTTTATTGACTAATTAGTAAAATACCAGTATTGAAATTTTACATAAAAAATTAATAAATTGCAAAGACATTTATATGAGGTTTATATGAACACTGTAGCACCGACAAGGAAAATGGCTTTTGATTTGCTAAATGAATATAATTCAAAACCCGGGCTTATCAGGCATGCGCTTTCAGTAGAAGCAGTTATGGCACATTTTGCTGAAAAATTTGGTGAAGACGTAGAGATGTGGAGAGTTATCGGGCTTATACATGATCTTGATTATGAAAGGTATCCTGAAGAACATTGTAGTAAAACAAAGGAGATTCTTTTAGAAAGAGGCTGGCCTGAGGATTATATCCGAGCTGTTATGAGCCATGGCTGGGAGTTGTGCACAGATGTCAAACCTGAAACAAAACTTGAAAAAACTCTTTATGCTGTCGATGAACTTACAGGACTTGTGGCAAGCACAGCATTAGTCAGACCGTCAAAAAGTGTTCTTGATATGAAGGCAAAGTCTGTAAAGAAAAAATGGAAAGATAAATCTTTTGCCGCAGGGGTTAATCGATCTGTGATTGACAAAGGAGCTCAAATGCTGGGAATAGAAATAGGCGAGCTTATTACAGAAACAATTGCTGGTATGCAAAAAGTAGCTTTGGAAATCGGATTAAAAGGGAACGTATAGTTTCGTCATGCTTTTGACGCTTTTTTGTATCAATTTTGCCTAGGTTGCGTAATAGTAAATCAGGTCATATTTCTATAACCATTTGAAATAACATCATTTTTAGTCTTTTTTTAGTATTGGCATTATAATTGCATTTTCATTCTTTAATTGTTTTTTAGAAATTGAGCAATGATAAATAACAAACAATGGGGAAAGTAAAAAATGCCAATTAATAGTCTGTCCAATAAAATATCAACAATTTTTACAACTATGTTTAAAACGGTTGGGAAACAGGCAGACCATAAAAGACTGACAAATTATATCATCACAATCCATCAGAAAGAATCCACAGAAGAAATTCTTAGCGAGCTTTCCCATTGTTTAAAGAATATTTTAAATTACAGACTTTTTGCCTTTGTAATACAGCAAAAGAGTAATTTGGATATTTGGCTTGACCCACGTACATATAAGGAATCACTGGAAAAAGCTGTAATAGAGGATTTTAGTGTTAAAGATAAAGCTAAACTCAATTACTTAAATTATACTTTTTCACCTGAACACTCTGAAAATGAGGAACAAAAGTTTAACATGGAAGATATTACCTCCTATGAAATTAAAGAAGATGATTATTTCGCTAGAGTGTATATATTGACCAATAAAGGCTTGCTTGATTTTCATGATGATGAGATAGATATGATTTTAAAAACTACCCAGACAGCCATTTCAAGGCAATTAGGCATGAAAAAGTTATTTGATGCCGCAGCTATTGATCCGTTGACTATGTGTTATAACAGGCGGGAATTTAAAGCTCAGTTAGAACGAAATATCTCCAATACACTGAGACATAAAAAAGAGCTTTCAATTTTTATGTTTGACCTTGATCATTTTAAGAAGATCAACGATACCTACGGACATCAGGCAGGAGATCTGGTGTTACAAAAGGTATCTTCTCTGGTTAAAAATAATATTAGAACAGCAGATTTCCTTGCTCGATATGGAGGAGAAGAATTTATTGTGATTCTTCCTGAAACAAACAAACAAAAAGCAATGGAACTTGCCAACAGAATCAGAGAGAATGTTTCAAATACAAGAATAAAATTAAATACAGGCAAAGAAATAAGGGTTACAGCAAGTTTTGGTGTTGCGAGCTTAGGAGAGGGCTCTTCAGATATGAATCAATTGATTCATGATGCTGATACAATGATGTATAAGGCAAAATTAAATGGTAGAAACACTGTTATGCCTGGGCTAATTAAAGTGTGCCCTTCTATTGATTCTAAAAAAACGGTTAAGAATTAATCTATAGTCTTTTCTTGATTTATTAATCCCGCTGAAGTAAAATATTATTTGAAAACTATCGTTAAAGTAGGTAAATCTTTATCTGGCTATCGCCTTATGATTATCAGAGTCAGGAGAGGTGAAAAGATGGTTGCAATGCAAGAGTTGGTAAAAGAGATTAAACAATTAAAGCCAATTCCGGCGATTGTAAATCAGATTATTGAAATTATTGACAAGCCAGATTCTTCAATGAAAGATATTGCAAAAATAATTAAATATGATCCTGCTGTAACTGCTAATCTTTTAAAGATTTGCAATTCGGCTTATTTTGGTCTTAAAGAACCTGCTGAATCGGTTGAAGATGCTGTGTCTTTGATAGGTATTGATCAAATTGTCGAGCTTGTTCTTATGAAGTCTGGAGCAAGTGTTCTTGGCTGTAAACTTGATGGATATGGGTTTGCTGAAGGGGCAATGTGGAAATATTCAGTTTCATCAGCTTTAATTGCAAAGCAGATAGCAAATAGACTGTCTATGGAAAATAAAAATACAATATTTACTGCATCATTATTAAAAGATATCGGCAAGACAGTCCTTGATAAGTTTGTTTCTAACAGTTTTGAAAAAATAAATGCTCTTGTTTTAAATCAGAATATGGGTTTTATAGAAGCAGAAAAGAAAATCCTTGGAGTAGACCATTCAGAGCTTGGAGCAATGATTGCAAAAATCTGGAAGTTCAGTCCTAAAATGGTAACCATTATTCGGAATCATCATTGCCAGGATAGTTCCATGTATAAAGATAAGGACGTTGCAGTTGTATATTTTGCAGATTGTGTTTGTATGATGTTTGGTATAGGTATTGGAGCTGATAATATTGCATATAGGTTTCATAAGGAAGCTATGGAAGAGCTTGGTATAAATGCCAGTGAAATGCCTGAAATAATAATTGAGTTTTCAGAAAATATGCAAAAAGTAGAAGAACTTTTAAACATGGTTTGAACAATCAGGTTAAACTATGCAAGTTAATAGGAAAATATCCAAGCCTCCATGATAAAAAGACCTTATTGCACTTTTTTGAAAATTATAATTTTTTAAAAGATGCTTTTCCGGCATAATAATTCCAACGCTCCATCCTTTAAAATCTTGTTCAAGTTTTTTCCCGATTTCATTATAAAATGAGGATAAAGTTTGTTGGTTGCCAATTCTCTTTCCATAGGGAGGATTTAGTATAAGGACTCCCTTTTCTGTTGTAAATTTTTCAGGAATAATAGTGAAAAAATCAGCTTTCTGAATTTCAATGTTGTTAAAGTCATGCTTTTGTAAATTTTTTTTACAAGCCAAGATAGCTTTACCATCAATATCAGATGCAAAGATATCCTTTTTTATGCTTGATTCAAATTTATTTTGAGCATGTTTTTTTATATAGTTCCACTTTTCTTCTCTAAAGCATTGCCATTCTTCAAAAGCAAAGTTTCTAAAAAACCCGGGAGGGATATTTTGTTTAAACATGGAAGCTTCAAGGGAAAAAGTTCCAGACCCGCACATGGGATCAATAAGAACATCATCTTTGGAAAATTGGGTAAATAAAAGTACAGCCCAGGCAAGGTTTTCGCGAAGAGGAGCATGAGTTGTGGTTTCTTTGATACCTCTTTTATGTAGGAGATCTCCGCTACTGTCTAACGAGATTTCAAAGCGATCATTTTCAGCTCTGATAAATATATCATGAGAGATATCTTCTTTGATATTGGGTAGCCTGTTGTCATGGGTTAATAGTTTGTCAGATATTATCGCATCGGCTCTTTGGGCAATGGCACTGGTATGATAGAGCCTTGATTTTTTTGTTGAAACATGGAAATTCAGTTTTGCGTTTTTTTGAAGTAGGAGTTCCCAGTCATATTTTCCAAGTTTTTCTTCCAGAGTTGAAAAATTTTCAGCTTTAAATTCTGCAATTCTCATTAAAATTCTTATTGGTATACGCAAGTGCAGATTTGCAAGATAACAATCATGAATTTTACCAAAAAATTCAACGCCACCTTCTCTAATATTTATTTTTTTGGATTTTATATTTAGATTATTAATTTCATTGACCAGAAGTGTTTTTAATCCAGGCGCGCAAGATGCAAAAAAAGTATGTTTTCTTGCAATAACGTTTCTTTTAATTCTTTTTTCAAGAGCGGTTTTTTTCATAGTATTGGTTTATATAGTATAATAGTTATTTGTCAATTGCTATATGCTGCCAAGGTGGTTTGCACTTTAAAGGATGGAAGTTCCGGGAAGCTTTTAACGCTCTGGCTTGTTTGATCGCTTATGACTAACAGTTTCAGTAGATATGAAGCTGTTCAACGATATTATTAAACAGCTTCATATGTTTTTATTAATATTTATTTTTTAAATAATTCGGGAGGCTTTGTCTTATTTCCGGTAGAATTCGGGAAATCTTTTGCCACATAAGCCTTCTCTCCAGTTTTGATAAGATGGTTGGCCTCTTCCATGAATTTAACATATCGTTTTTTTAATTCATAAAATCCATGCCACCATGAATAGTCTGGTGCCATCATTGCAGCTCCCATCCTAGCTCGACGACCTTCATGATGCCATAGTTCGTAATATTCCACTTCAAGCTGCTCATCAAAAAATCTGGTTTTATCAAGAAGTCCTTTACTATAAAGTTCATCTAACTTTGCTTTTGCTGGTTTAAAATATACTTCATTATATTCTTCTATGGTCTTATCCATCTGACTGTAATGAGCCTCAATCCATTTTTTTCCATGGCATTGCTTACAAACTTCCTGCATTTTTTGTCTTTCTTCTTTCCAGTTGGTTTTGGAGGGGAACGGTTTAAAGTCTTCAGGTCTTATTGTTAAAGGGGCCTGAAGTTCCCAGGATAGGCGTTCAGTAACGTCGTGGGAAGTCATCACTGTTCCTGCACCTGACATATGACAGGAAGCACATGTAGGGCCTCTAAAATCAACACCGGGCGTCCATGTTCCAGGAGCTGCTTTCCAGTTATATTCATCACCAAAGGCATCGTATATACCTCCGTGCTTTGACTCAGTGAAGATTTCAATTTGAGGATGATCCGGACCTAGATGGCACTGACCACAGGCCTGGGGTTTTCGTGCTTCCATAATCGAGAATCGATGACGTGTATGGCAGCTTGTACAACTGCCCTTGCTGCCATCCATGTTTACTCTACCCACACCGACATTAGGCCAGGTTTCAGGAGTGAGTTCTTTATTTTCCATTTTTAATATAGTTCCATGGCAGTGATAGCAACCATTAACCCTTTCAAAATCACTATTCATACCATTGTTCAACCAAGGATCAATTTTCCAAATAATTTCAAGAGTGTTGGCATGCTTGCTTTTACTATATTGTATTGCCTCATCTGGGTGGCATCTGGAACAATCTTTAGGAGTTACTACAGCAGAGACTGGTACCATATTTTTTTTCTGGCCATATTTTGTATCATTTGACTCATATTCTTTATAATGAGATTGACTCACATCAGCATCATGGGGTTCAGCAACATGGCAGTCATAACAAGTTATATTTGCACTGGCATGACGACTATCTGCCCAATCTGAGAATATTCCCGGGTGTTCTTTTTTATGGCATTCTATACATGCCATGGCCTGGGGAGACATAGACCTTTCAATCCTAAACTCTTTTGATTTGGGAAAATTCATTTTAACATCCTGACTAATTGCTAAAGACACCGTAATAATAGATAGCAATCCAATAATGAACAAAATAAAAATATTTTTTTTCATGGTTAACTCCCTGTTTGTGTTATTTGAATATTTTCTTTATTTTCAGCTATTCATAGTCATATACCTAATCCTCGGTATGGTTGCTGTCTTCCTTTATATTGATAAACATCCCTATCAACATGGACGAGATTTTTATGACAGTCAACGCATTTTTTTTCATATCCTTTTTTGGGATATATAACTGTTCGGTGCGCCAGCATTGCTCCTCGTTTATCAGGAATGTGTAAAATATTACGATGGCATTTCTGACACTGGGCATTTTTAAAAGTTTCATAGGCATGATTTCTGCTATATTCTCTGTCATATGGTCCGCCGACAAAATGAGCAAAAACATCCTTAATACCATGGGCTGTTTTAGCATAAAAAAAGTTGAACGTGTCTTGGGGAGCAGGTAGGTGACAGTCCATACAGTCGGCAGTAAAACCCTGGGCATTATTAACGTGGGTAGATGTTTTCCAGCTATCATATGCGGGTCTGATTTCGTGACATGAAGTACAGAATGCAGGGGTCGATGTTCTTACCATTGTGTAATAGGTCAGGCTGAAAATAGGGAAAGCGATTAGGACACCAATGGCAATAAAAATAGCAGGTTTGATAAATTTCTTCATAGCCTTTCTCATATATTGTCCTTATAATTTTGAAATCTGGTGTAAGAAAAATGATTTAACTACTAATATTTTTTACTACCAAAATTCAATGGAAAAAAGCTTTAATTAATTTGAATTATTAAACATAATATTCCAAGTGAATCAAGATGTAAATCAAAAAACTAAAAAATCATAATTTTCTTATATTATGAGTTTCTAAAATAAGATTGGTATCATTACTCAATCCGCAACCTTCCTGCCCAGCAAAGCCATCTAAAAGCAACACAAAAAAAAGCCACCGAGAACCCCCAAGCCTCGCGGTTATCTTTTTGGGAAGGTTGCAGATTATGGGTCACAGATTGATCTATTTTTAACAGGTTCTAAGCTACATTACGGTGAAGGGAAAAAACTCGCTTCGCTCAAACAGTTTTCCCTTTTAACCGCTTCTTTGATTAGAAAGTAATTAGAGCAACCAATATATTAAATATAAAATTAAATTTTTGTGTTCTTTAAAAAATGCAAACTGTATGCTACAAAGATCATCATTTTTAATATTAAGGCTCAAAAATTGCAACATAATTTTATAAATATGTTAATATAAATAATAACTTTATCTGGTTGGAAGATATGAAAAAACAAAAATATATTTTCAGGATGAATATAGTTTCCAAGTTTATTATTTTTGTTGGTGTTTCACTGCTTGTGATCATTTCAGCCTGGGCCTATTTCAACATCAATTATCAAAAAGAAAAATTAATGAACCATATTATTGCTGATTCTGACAGATTGACCGAAACAATAAGGCTTGGAACCCATTATGCAATGACACTGAATTCTCGGGATGATATTACACAGATTATACAGAATATTGGAAAGCAGGGGGGAATAGAAAGAATTCATATTTACAACAAAGCCGGAGAAATAAAATTCTCAAACATTGAAACAGAGGTAAACAAAGAAACAAACATAAAAGCTGAAGCCTGCAATATATGCCACAAATCAGAACCACCGCTTGAACGTATCGAACTTTCCCAAAGAACACGTATAATCAATTCCCTCCAGGGATATCGCCAGCTTGGAATCATCAGCCCAATCTACAACGAAAAAGGATGTTCAACAGAAGACTGCCATGTCCATCCCAAAAACAAAAAAATTTTGGGAACACTTGATGTCGTGGTCTCCTTGGAAGCCCGTGACAAGGAGATCATGGATGCAAAAAAGGCAGTTATTAGCCTTGCTTTACTTGCTTTTATAATTATTTTCACAATAATATTTTTCTTAGTTTATAAATTTATCAATATTCCCATTAAGAAATTGATGGAAGGAACAGTTCAGATTGCAGGCGGTAATTTTGAAACCAAAATTGCTATATACCAGAAAGATGAACTGGGACAACTTGCTGATTTAATAAACAGTATGGGAGATCAAATCCATATCCAGCAGACAGAACTGCATGCACAGAGAAATGAATACAGAACCCTTTTTGATTATGCCCCTTGTATGATAAGCGTACAGGACAGAGATTACAAACTCTTGCGTTATAACCGGCAGTTTGGAAAAAGCTTTCAGCCAAAACCAGGTGCCCACTGTTATCAGGCATATAAGGGACTTAACAGGAAATGTGACAATTGTACTGTTGAAAAAACATTTAAAGATGGAAAGTCTCATTATGGAGAAGAGTCAGGGATCGGTAAAGACGGGACAATGAATCACTGGATATTTATTACATCACCCATAAGAAATGTAAAGGGTGAAGTAATATCAGCCATGGAGATGAGCATTGATATTACATCAAGAAAATATTTGGAGAAAAAACTTGAAGCATCAGAAAAAAAATACCAGTCTATCTTTAATAATATCCCAAACCCTGTATTTGTTCTAAACGAAGAAACTTTGGAACTGCTTGACTGCAATCAGAGTGTCAAATCTGTATATGGATTTGATAAAAATGAAATATTAAATCAGTCATTCCAGAATTTTTTCATTAATGAAGAAAAAGGAAAAATGTTTGATCTTGTCAAATCATCATCAACTCTCAACCAGGTAAAACATAAAATTAAAGATGGGAAAAATATATATGTTGATATCTGGATTTCACCTTCAGAGTATAATGATAAAAAAGTACTGCTTGTAACAACAAGTGACATCACAAAACGTCTTGAAACAGAACGCGAACTGATACAGGCAGGGAAAATGGCAACTTTAGGGGAGATGTCCACTGGCATTGCCCACGAATTAAACCAGCCTTTATCGGTTATAAAAACAGCAAGCGACTTTATCTTAAAAAAGGTTGATAAAAAAGAAAAAATCAAAGAATCAATTTTTCATAAACTATTGGTAAAAATCAACAATAATGTAGACCGTGCTTCAAAAATCATAGAACATATGCGCCATTTTGCCCGAAAATCAGATATCAACTTTGAAGATATCAATGTTAATGAAATCCTCATGCGTGCCCATGATATTTTCAGCCAGCAGCTAAAAGTAAGAGGTATCGAGGTAGTCTGGAGCATACAAGAGGATATTCCTGCCATAACAGCCGACCCTAGCCGCATCGAACAGGTGTTTATAAATCTTTTGGTCAATGCAAGGGATGCCATCGAAGAAAAAAGTGAGCAGCAAAACTCTATGATTGACAATGAAAAAATATACATAGAAACTTTTTCTAAAGACAGACATGTGATTGTAAAGGTCAGGGATACTGGTTTAGGGATTCCGGATGGTATAAAAGATAAGCTTTTTGAACCCTTTTTTACAACCAAGGAAGTAGGTAAAGGCACTGGATTGGGACTTTCAATCAGTTATGGGATTATGAAAGAATGCAAGGGCAACATAGAAGTTGAGTGTGATAAGGTTACCGGTGGTGCTACCTTTATTATACAATTTCCCTTTGCCAATAATAAAAAAACCGATTATCTGTTTTCATAATCTGTTATTGGAAGTTTAACCTGTATACAGGTTCCTTTTCCTTTGGCAGATTTTAAATTAATAATACCTCCATGCTGCTGGATAATGTTTTTGGATATAAACAGACCAAAACCTGTGCCCTTGTTATGTTTGGAAGAGAAAAAAAGGTTGAAGATTTTTTCCCTGGTTTTTTGATCCATGCCTATGCCATTATCATGTATCTCAAAAATATTATATTTTTCATCCTGTTTTAATGTAAAAATAATCTTGTGATCTTTTTCCCCTTTGTCCTCAATACATGCGTCAACTGCATTATCGAGAATATTTATAAGGGCTGAACGAATGTGTTCAGGATCTGCAAAAAACTTAGAAGGCGCATTGTCAAACTCACGAACAATTTTTATGCCGTGGGATAAAGCCTTTTGTTCCAAAATATCTGCAATATCACTTGCAAATTTTAGTAAATTGATTTTTTTAATTTTTATCTCTCTTTCCTTGGAGTAATAAAGAATGTCAAAAATCATTTTTTTAATTCTATCAATGGTAAGTTTCAATATATCAAAACCTTCATCAATGAGCTGTTCATCTTTTTTACCAAAACCTGATTCCATAAGATAAACACCGCCGTCAAGATTTGTTAAAAGACCTTTTATTCCATGGGAAATGGAGCCTATCATAACTCCGAGAGATGAAAGGTTATCCCTGAGCATTGATTTTTGCCTGAGAAGGTCTTCCAAATTTTCAGTATATTGTTTGAGTTGGTTTCTTGTAACTATTTTTTCATTTGCCCTTTTAAGTGCAATCTCTAAAGCATCACTGCTTATGGGTTTGGTAATAAAATCAATTGCCTCGTATTTCAGACTTTTTATGGCAATATCAATATCTCCATGCCCTGTAATCATAATTACTTCAGTTTCTGGATTCTTCTGTTTTATTTTTTTCAGTATTTCAATGCCATCAATGCCCGGCATTTTAATATCAGTAAGGACAATTGTCGGGGATTCCTCCTTAAAAATTTTTAATGCCTGCTTTCCATTTGCAGCCTCCAGCACATCATAACCAATATCAGTTAAGGCAATTGCAAGGACTTCCCGGATATCCTGCTCATCATCCACCAGCAGGATAAGTTTTTTTTTGGTTGCTTCCATTTGCTTAACTTTCCATCCTTTTTATTATTGATTAAGATTCAGCTTCAAAAGGCTGAATCTATTACATCAAATAACTGCTGGTCTATAAAACCTGCTAAAGCTGAAGCACTGTTAGGACAAACAACTGCACAGGAACCACATCCCTGGCACATGATGGGATTAACAGCAACATGGGTATTCTCATGATGGATATAACGGGCATCATATGGACAGGCTTCAATGCATCTTTCACAAAGGCTGCAAAGGCTTGGATGCACCTGTGCAACAATGCTTCCAGCTAATATTTTATTATCACCAAGAATCCTCAAAGCCCTTTGGGCTGCAGCCTCTGCAGTTGCAATACTTTCTGTGATATTTCGAGGTGAATTACATATTCCGCAGGAAAAAATGCCTTCTTTTAAAGAATCAACAGGACGCCATTTGGATTCTGCTTCCTGGAAAAATCCGAATTCATCTTTACGGACTCCAAAATTTCCAGCCATGGCATCAGAAAAATCAGGAGCCAGTCCTGTTGCAAGAATAAGCAGATCGGCACTTATTTCAATATTTTTTCCAAGTATGGGCTCAAACGCCGTTATTTTAATTGTTTCACCATCTTTTGTGATTTCTGGTTTATTTTCAACATCATATTGAATAAAAATAACATCTTCTTTTCTTGCACGTGTATAATAGGATTCAAGAAACCCTGTTGTCATCATATCCCGATATAAAACATATATGCCTACTTGGGGGTTTTTCTCTTTGAGAAGCAATGCGTTTTTTAAGGCAGTTGCACAGCATACCCTTGAGCAGTAATTCTTCTTGTCCTGCTCTCTTGACTCCACACACTGGATCATTACAACACTTTCAAGACTGGCTGGATTAATTGATCCATCATCCAGGTTCAATGCAAATTCTTTTTGGGTAACAATCGCCTTGCTGGTTCCATAGCCATAAGAAGTGGTCAAAGCTTCCTTACCGCCAGTTGCAAGGATGGCGACCCCATGCTCAAAGGATAGGGGTTTGTCCTCTTTTTTACTGTGGGCTGATGTGTGAAAATTGCCAACGCTTCCAAATGAACAGGTTATTTCAGCCTGAGTATGAACTTTTACCAAAGGATGATTCTCTATTTTCTTCACTGTTTTTTCAAACAGCTCTTTTATATCATTTCCTTCAATTGTACTTTTGAGCCAAAATAGATTCCCTCCCAGTTGGTCTTGGGATTCTACTAAATCAACTTTAAACCCATGATCAGCAACAGCAAGTGATGCTGTCATTCCGGCAATGCCGCCTCCTACAACCAAGGCTTTTTGTATTGATGAAGCAATGGGAGCCAATGGCGGGTCCATTCGCTTGAGATGGGCAAAACCCATTTTAAGCTTTTGTTCGATAATTGATTCAAGGGATTGACCGCCTTCATCTTTAGCCTTTAAAGCATCCTGGCTGTAAATATCAACAACGTTCACAGCTTGAGGATGAAACCCGGTTCCCTTGCAAAGTTGATTAACTTTGCCGGTATAAACATGGGGCAGACAGGCACCTATAAGCATACGGTTTGCATTGCTTTTTTCCAATACTTCTTTAAGATTTGACAGCCCCAGGGCTGTGCATGTATTTTCAATAAAGACAATATCATTTACTGCCGGATCTCTTAAAAGGTTTGTTTTTAGCTGTTCCTGTTCAACACCTTCTATCTGGGGTTTTCCGCAAGTACATACAACAATCAATACACTCGGCATCTGGCGGGAGACATCTTTTAACTCTATTTCTTCATCAGTTTCAGAAGACAGACTTCCGCCGATTGAATGTATAAAACGGGATGCTGACAAAGCAGCAGAGCTTGACCCGATAACTGACTCACTTATGTCTTTTAGTCCTGCAAAGGAACCCCCAAAGAAAATACCTTCTTTTGACGATAAGCTGGTTGAAAAAGGTTCAGATTCGCAAAATCCCCACTTATTTAAAGGAAGTTCTGTAATCCGGGCAAGCTCTTTTGTGCCGGAAGATGGTCTCTGACCGATGGATAGTACGACCATGTCAAATTGTTCTTCATTGCGGGTTCCCTTCTGATCAACGTATTGAACCATCAGGCCGCCAAGTTCTTTATTCTCTGTTACTGAATGCACCCGGCTCCTGCTGAAACAGACGTCATATTCGTTCTGCGCCTGGTTTTTATATTGATGAAAGGATTTTCCAAATGCCCTCATATCCATATAAAAAATAGTTGTTTCAATATTATGCCCAAGTTTTTCTTTAACAAGTCTTGCCTCTTTAATTGCATGCATACAGCAGATTGAAGAGCAGAAATCTGCATTTGTCTGTATATCTCTGGAACCAACACACTGAAACCATGCGATTTTTTTCAAAGGCTTTTTATCAGACTGCCTTTGCAGCAAACCATTTTCAGGTCCTGTGCCACTTAAAAGTCTTTCAAATTCCCTGCTGGTTACAACATCAGGATATCTGCCATATCCAAAAGTATTATTTGACTGCAAAGGATCAAAATACTCTGTGCCTGTACTTACTATAATTGCATTTACACCTAGTTCTATCTCCTGTACAACTTCAAGGGTCTGGTATATCTCTAAAACTTTTGGAGTAAAAGTTTCTGGATCAAAAGGTTTTAGAAGATAATCAAGAGCACCTTGTTTCATTGCCTCAATTGCGGTCTCAACAGTTGCATAGGCGGTCATCATTACAACAGGCAACTCGGGGAGGTCTTTTTTAGCTTCCTTTAAAAGTTCTACTCCATCCATTCCAGGCATTTTAATATCAGTAAGCATGAGGTGATAGGTGTTCTGCTTGAGCATATCAAGGGCTGTTTGTCCTGAATCAGCCATTTCAACTGAAAACCCTTCATCTTCAAGCCATTCTTTTAAGGAATCCCTTACAATAAGTTCATCATCCACAACTAGGATATTAAAATTTTTCCTTTTTTCTTCAGGAAGCTTAACTGCTCCTGTAGGACATGCGCTGACACATTCACCGCAACGGGTGCAGCTTGAAAAATCTATAGTATATGTATTGGGAATATTATGTGGCACAGGAAGATAAATGGCCTTCCTTTCAGAAAGCCCCATATTAAAAGAATCAGGCACTAGAACTGGACAAACTCTGGCACATTCTCCACAGCCAGTACAAAGATCAGGATCAACTGATGAGGGCTTCTGCTTCAGTATTACCTTGAACTTGCCTGGTTCTCCTTCAATATTTGTCAATCGAGTCCCCAGCATTATATTGATATTTTCATGGAACAGACCTTTGCGAAGACAATATTGGGAAGATGAATCCCGGTTGACCAGAGGAAGCATCTTGCACATACCGCATCTGTCATTGGGAAACTGGTAATCCAGCTGGCTTAAAATACCGCCGATATTTGGTGCCTTATCAACAAGGGTAACACTGTAGCCAAACTCGGCAAGATCAAGGGCACTCCTGATGCCGCTGATTCCAGCCCCAACTACCATGGCAGTGCCTATTTTTTTTCTCATCATACCCCCTAAATTTTTTTCAAAAGTCTATTTTATTAAATCTATTTATTACATTGCTGTCTCAGGATGAAACACATTAACCTCCATAAGATCATCTCCCAGATATGTACGTTCATTGGGACCTAATACGCCCAGGGACAGTGCAAGGATAGTCCAGAAATGTATAACAGGGTAATTTCCTTCATAATGTTTAGATAACTCATGTATCTGGGCATGGCAGTTATGGCATCCGGCAATCACATAATCTGCCTTGGTCTCTTTTATCTGTCTGTCCTTTATCCTGCCGTATTCCAGACGCTCTTCCTTGAATCCTGACTGAAGGAATCCCCCGCCTCCTCCACAGCAGTAGTTGTTAGAAAAATTTGGAGACATGTCCACAAAGTTTTCCTCTCCCACAACTGCTTTTATTGCATAGCGAAAATCCTTTGCTATTTCATCTCCATAGCTTTTTCTGACAATCTGGCAGGGATCCTGGCAGGTAAATTTTATACCCAGCTCCTTGTTCCAGTCTGAATTAGGTTTGAGTTTGCCTTCCCTTATCCATTTTGCATAATACTCATAAATATTTTTTACCTCAAAGTTATGCTCTATATTGAATTTTTTCAGTCCGGCCCGGACTGCAAAGGTCACATGGCCTCATTCAGTATTCAGATAAGTCTTGCACTTGAGCTTGTGAGTCTGGTCTGTCTGGGTCTGAACCACATGTTTCCAGGCATCATCATCTGCCAGAAACATGCAGTAGTTTTCACCTGCCCAGCCTTTGCTCCCATAGGTCCAGTCAACACCTGCAAGGTGAAGAATCTTCCATAATGGAACCATTTCGTCAGGTTCTGTGACAGGCTCACGGGAGTTCTGGTTCAGAAAAAACTCTGCACCTTCTTTATCAATTGGAGCCTGCATTTCTGCAAATTCAGGCTGTTCTTCCTGGTATTGCTCTAAAACATCTTCAACAACAAAAATAAAATCTTCTTCATTGGTTCCCATGGCGCTGTTGGTATCATTTTTAAGGGCCATATCACACGAGCCCAATATTCCCTTTGGTCTTTCTTCTCTGGGTCTTTGGGCTCTTATATTATAAATCAACTGGGGAATATCTATTTTCATGGGGCAGGCATATATGCATCTTTGACACATTGTGCACATCCATGGCCAGTCAGATGCAAGAACTTCTTCATCCAATCCTAATGCTATCATTCTGAGCATTTTTCTGGGATCCATGGATACAAGCCCAGTTGCCGGACATCCGGAACTGCAAAGACCACACGTAAGGCAGAGATTCAGATTCCCACCATCAGGCAGTAGCTCTTTGACTTGATCAAACAGACTTGTTTTTTCTCGTTTTCTTAGTTTAATGGCAGTTTCGCTCATGATTGACTCCTGTTATTCTGTACTTTGCTTGTTAATCCCAACCACTTCTTCATATTCTTTGTCATTAAAAACAGATAATGGTATTGGTTCTTCAATATTTTTTCCGGCTTCATATTCAAAAGCCTTCTGAGTATGGTGTGAAACAGTCCTGAAAAGTTCCGTTAAGGGTATGTCATTGGGACAGGCATTTGAACACTGACCGCAGCCAACGCATGCCAGACTGATGTGGGCCATCCTTGTAAGATGAAAAAAATCAGTATCTGTAGGCATTTTAACCCTGCCTTTTTTCTTGGCCCACTGAAGGTACTGAAAAGAATCATGATCAAAAACATCTGTGACAAAGACACACTCCCTGCAATAACATACTGGGCAGGCAACCCTACAGTTATAGCAGTTAACACAGCTAGCAAGGTAGCCGGACAGCTTTTCAATATTTGATGTTGCAAGAGATGTTTCTTCAAACATCTTATCCCTTTTGGCTTCACGGTCTGATATAAGTGACTTTATAGCCTGCTGGCGGGATGCTGACTCTGAAGTTTTTGGAAGATTTAAGGCTTGTAAAAGTTCTTCGCCCTTAACAGTGGGTGCTTCTAGGAGCAGTTCAGACTGGTAATCAATGCCATAAAGGCCAATAATAATATCTGCATTGTCGGGAACAGGATGTTCACAGACCTTGCAGGCTGCTGCAAGATTAAGCCCTTCAATGTTCTCAGATTTATCTTTCAGTATTTTGTCACAGAACCGCACTGTGGAAACCTCTTTTTTGGCAAAACTTGCATAATCCCTGTTATCAAATGCACCAAGACAATCAATACCTATCAATACAGTATTATCCAAGGACCCCTGCTTTAGTTTTATTAGTTCAATAAAAGCACGGATTTCACAGGATCTCATTACCAGGGCAATGGTCTGACCCGCTGGTTTTTTAGTAAGTCTTGAAGCTATTTTTGCGGCGTTCATTGGAAACGACGGCGCAAGGGGATCTGCTTTATCAAGTTGCTCAACATCACTTATCAATGTCGGCATTACCACTTCTTTCATGGGAAGATGCCAGGGCACCATAAATGCATCGATTTTTTTCGACTCAAGCAGAGTTTTAAAAAATCCCTGCAAAGATGTGACAATGTCCTTGTCCTTAACTTCAAGCTTTGAAAAAGTTGACATTTGTATCCTCCAAACTGGGTAATGATTTACTCGCTTTTATTTGAAAGCCAGTCATCAATCATTAACTTTAAATTACCATTGTTGATTTTATTTCACTGGGACCAAGTTTTTTGACCTGATCAACCATTGTATTGATTGTTTCAGCTAATTGAAGTCCGTCGCTGGCACCAATCCATGTCAGCCTGAGTCTTTCTTCTTCAAGTCCAAACCTTTTTAACATTTCCTTTAAAAGTTTGACCCGCCTCCTTGCTTTATAGTTACCATTTATATAATGGCAGTCGCCCGGATGGCAGCCACTTATCAGCACTGCATCTGCGCCTTCCAGCAGGGCTTTTATCACATATTTGGGATCAACCATACCAGTGCACATCATACGTATGATTTTTATATTGGGCGGATATGAAAGACGGGATGTACCTGCCAGATCAGAGGCTGTGTAAGTACACCAGTTACAAAAGAATGCGACAATAGTTGGTTCAAATTCCGTCATGATGATACTCCCTTGTAAAATTACATTTTTAATAATATCAATTAGCCTGCCAGCAGGCCTTCTATTTCTGAAAAAACCTGCTTATCTGTAAAATGCCGCACCTTTGCCGCGCCACTTGGACAGTATGCAGCACAACTGCCACAGCCTTTACATACAGCTTCATTTACTTCACTAATGGCTTTTCTTTCATTAAATTCAATTGCAGAGTAAGGGCACAGCCCTATACATATTTGACATCCTATGCAGACATCCGGATCAATGGAAGATATCATTGGTGATACTGCAACTTTGCCCGAAGCGCTTAAGGAAAGGGCTTCAGAGGCTGCTCCCTTTGCCTGGGCAACAGTATCAGGAATGTCCTTAGGACCCTGACAGGCTCCTGCAATAAAAACCCCGCTTGTTGCTGTAGAAACCGGTTCAAGTTTAGGATGCTCTTCTAAAAAAAATCCATCCCCTCCTGTGCTGATGCCAAAAGTCCTTGCAACCTCATTAACATCTGGACATGGTTCCATGGCTGTGCAGAGGATCACCATTTCAACAGAAACATTCAGCATGCGGTTGGACAAAGTGTCTTCAGCTTTGACGATGAGCATACCGTCTTTTTCTTCCACTTCAGCAGCTTTGCCTCGAATCATGCAGACACCTTCGCTTTGAACGCGCTGATAAAATTCTTCATAACCTTTGCCAAAACAGCGCATATCAATATAAAAATTGTAAATTTTAATATCATGACCGCATTTATCCTTGAGCAGGTGGGCATATTTAAGTGCATACATGCAGCATGTTCTTGAGCAGTATTCATGGTAGTTGATATCACGACTGCCTATGCAATGAAGAATTGCAACACTTTTTGGCGGATCTGTAAATTTGAGACGGTCTAAAGGATCACGTTTTAAAAGCTTACCGCCTGTAGGACCTGTTGCATTTGAAAGCCTTTCAAACTCAAAATTGGTAAAAACATTGGCATATTTATTATACCCGTACTGGGACATTGGTGAAGGATCAAGAGGGTCAAACCCGGTGGCAACAATAATAGATCCCACATCGATTATCTCAATGGTATCTTCCATTTCATGATTGATGGCTTTGGCTTCACATGCGCTTACACAAAGTTTGCATTCACAGCATCCGCCGCAATCAATACAGCGTGATGCTTCAAGTTTTGCATCTTCTTCTGAAAAATTGGAATCAACCTCATCAAATGTTACATCTCTCTTAACCGGATCAAGGTGCCTGGCAGAAACTCTTGGAATTGCCTTTGTACTCTCCGGGATCGGTTTCCAGCCATCTTTCTTAACTTCTTGTACGATTTTTTCTTCCCTTGTTTGAACCAGTTCTTCACCGCTGATATAGCGATGAATAGAATCAACTGCCTTGTGGCCGGCGGCAATAGCTTCAACAACTGTTGCAGGACCTGTTACTGCATCGCCTGCTGCAAATACATCTGGAATACTTGTTTGAAATGTATCAGAATTGACATCAAAAGTATTATTTGGATTCAGTGCAAAATCAGGTTCACCCTTTGACCATGACGTGTCAATGCTCTGACCTATGGCCGGTATAATGGTGTCACAGGGAATAATGAATTCAGAATTCTCTATTGGTACAGGTCTTCTTCGCCCGGATGCATCTGCAGGTCCCAGCTCGGTTTTCATACATTCAAAACCTGATACTTTTTGATTTTCACTTATGATTTGAACCGGAGCTGTTAAATATGAAATATCTATTTTTTCTTCCAGTGCTCCTTTGATTTCCTCTTTATAGGCTGGCATCTCCTGCTCGGTCCTTCGGTATACAATGGTAACTTTCTGTGCGCCAAGGCGTTTGGCTGTGCGGGCTGCATCAATGGCAACGTTTCCACCTCCAATTACTATGATCTTGTTGCCGGGTTTTTCCCTGCTGCCCAGATTCACATCTCTTAAAAAAGTTACAGCATCGATAATGCCTTTAGTATTTTTTTCACCAGGGATCTGCATCTGTATTGAATTATGGGCACCAATGCCCAGAAATATGGCCTTAAAACCTTGTTTTTTAAGATCTTGAATATTGAAATCTTTTCCAAAGCAGGCACCTTTTTTAACTTTAATACCATGTCTTATGATATAATCAATTTCTCTGGTTAAAACATCGGCAGGAAGCCGATAATCCGGGATTCCGACCTTAAGCATCCCCCCAAGTTCATCAAGAGCCTCAAAAATTGTGATTTTGTATCCTTTTAAACGAAGGTAGTAAGCTGCGGACAGACCTGCAGGCCCAGATCCTACTATAGCAATTTTTTCCTCTCTTTCTTCAATTTCAGGCAGATCCAGAGTTGTAAAATCAACATGGTCTGCTGCAAAACGTTTAAGCTCACGAATTGCGATCGGGGTGTCCACCTCTGCTCTCCGGCATGCTTTTTCACATGGGGCAGGGCATACTCTGCCCAATGTTCCGGGCAGAGGAATTTTCTCCATTATCAGCTTTACTGCCTCCTGATATTTGCCAACTTTAACCAGAGCAACATAACCCTGCACATTTGTTCCAGCAGGGCAGGTTTCAGTGCAGGGGGCACGGTCATACTTTTCAATACAATATGTTATGGGCACAGCCTGGGGAAAAGGTCGGTATATGGCCTTTCTCAGTTTGGTTCCTACATCCCATTCATTCGGTGTGCTGACCGGGCAGACCTTTTCACATTCCCCGCATCCGGTGCAATTGTTTTCCACATAGCGGGCTTTTTTGCGTACGGTTACGTGAAAATTTCCAATAAACCCGCTGACATCTTCTACTTTACTGTAGGAGAGAAGCTCAATATTCGATTCCTGGCCTACAGAGACCATCTTTGGTGTCCCAATACAGGCTGCACAGTCAAGTGTAGGAAAAGTTTTGTCATATTGAAGCATGTGCCCTCCAATGGAAGGCTGTTTTTCAACCAGGTATGCCTTAAATCCGGCTTTTGCAATATCAAGGGAAGCCTGCATGCCTGCAATTCCACCACCCACAACCAGTGTATTGGTGTTAACCGGAAAAACTGCAGGGATAAGACCATACTGATGCACCACACGCTGCACACCAGCGCAGGCCAGTATTTTAGCTTTTTGAGTAGCTTGGTCTTCATCCAGGGTTACCCAGGAAACCTGTTCCCTGACGCTTACCATATGAAAAGCCCGGTATGGGTTAAGGCCAGCCCTCTGACATGCTGAACGGAAAGTCTTTTCATGCATCCTTGGAGAACATGAAGCAACAACTACCCTTGAAAGATTATACTCCTTGATATCCTTTTCAATCAGTTCCTGGCCTGGATCAGAGCACATGAACAAGTAATCACGGGAAATGGCTACGTTGGGCAGTGCAGCAATATAATCGGCCACTTCCTGCACCCGTACCCGGTAAGCGATATTTATACCGCAATGACAAATGTAAAACCCGATCCGTTCATCCATATCAGACCTCCTGGTCAAAATTTTGTTATCTAAAACATGTAAAGTGTTCAATTAGATCACCATTTTTTGTCTTAAGCCCTTGCTGACCGCAAGATTAAAATCAAATCCAAGCTCCTTGGCAGACAATCCAAGAGCAATTCCAAGCAGCTGAGGTAAATATAAAATTGAAGTGTGCAGGTCTTCTCCGGCAGTGCTGCAAACCTTTTCTTGATAAGCTTCCAGGTTCATTTGACACATTGGACATACCGTCACAATAGCATCGGCACCTTTGGCGGCTCGTAAAATGTCTGCTACATATTTGACGGCGATGTCACTTTTAGTAGCCATTTGCGAAGCTCCACAACATTTGGACCCCATGTTCCATTGATGAACTTTCACTCCGACGGCTTTCAATAGCGGTTCCATGGAGGTGGGAGCTTCAGGATCATCAAAAACAGGATAGGGTCTGAGGCATTGACAACCATAATATGGAGCAATGGTGAGACCGTTCAAATATTTTTTAGTTTTCTTTTGGATGGAATCCGGACCGACATCTTTGGATAATACTTCCAGCAAATGTTTTACTTTGGTGCTGTTTTTCAAACTGAGGTTTTCTGCTTCTAAAATGGTGTTAAGATTTTCCAATAAGACAGGGTCCTTTTTTACTTTCTCTTCAACCTTTTTCAGATTGAGATAGCAAGCACTGCAAGGTACCAGCAGTTGATCGCAATCATCCATTTTTTCAGCGAGTGCCAGCACGCGAGCCGGCAACGATAATGACAGCAGATAGCTGACAGATTCCGCAGCGCTAGCGCCGCAGCAAGTCCATTCAGGTATTTCGTTCAAAGAAATGTCTAGGGAAGAAAACAATGCACGGGTTGATATGTTATACTCTTGAGAAGTTCCTTCAAGTGAGCAACCCGGATAATAAAGATAACTCATGTTCTGTCCTCCATCTCTTTGACTTTGGCAAATAAAACATCCAATACACCGTTCCCTTTTAAAGCATTCCCAAAGGACAACTTTCCCTTACCCATCAGCTTCATTCCCAGGGGGGCATACTTCAGAGAGGTTACGGGGTTTTTTGTCGAAATCAAATAATTTGTCATCAATTCCACTTCGTTGACACGACCATGCCGGCAGACACTTTTTACAAAGTATTTATAAAAATCCATGCTGCTTTTGTGTTTTTTTTGGCTACTTTTGGCAGAGATCTCTTTGAGCTTTGCCATGGCTTCTGTCAGTGGTAGGCCTCGCGGGCAGCGAAGCGTACAATAATAGCAAGAAGCACAATAAATAAAGCTCTTGCTGTTTAGCACGTCTTCTTTACAGCCAAGCTGAACCAAGCGCCATATATGGCGAGGAGTGTGTTCCATGACTGATGCTGCTAAGCATGAACCTGAACAGGTTCCACATTGTATGCATGATTGAACCATTTCTTGAACGTCTTTGAAAAGGCCTGGTGTTTTGTTTAAATCTTCCATAGGATACGATCCATATAAGTGTTATATTCCAAAATACAGTTGTTGCCGATTATAGATTTTTACCGCTTTATTCATTAGGACTGATACCCCTTGACAGAGCAGCCTTTATCAGGTCAAGTATCTCTGCCGCTTCAGGCGGTTTTTCCAGGAACGCTTCCGGAACTGTAATATCCTGGCCCAACCTGATCCCTTTTGTTTTCTGGTAATTGGTGAAGGTCTGTTTGTCAATGGAGGATACCATGATCACCGGAATGCAGCTTAAATTTTTATCCTGTTTTAAACACTTGTACATTTTCATCCCACCGTTCCCAGGCATGGGTACATCAATAATTATGAACACTGGCTTTTGTGATCTGACTTTTTTTAAGCCTTCGGTTCCATTTTTGGCAACCACTGGCTGAAATCCTCCTGTCTTAAGAATTGTTGCAAAGAAAATCCTCATGTCTGGATCATCGTCAACAACCAATATCTTCTGCTTAGCTGATGCTTTTTTCAATTAACCTCTCTTATTTGTCTTAAAATAAATTAAATAAACAAAGGGTTTTATTGCCTTTAATAAGGGGTGGTTGCAGAAAATATGCCATAATTAAAATTGATAAAATTGTTTTAATATTACAGGATGTTATAAAAATAAATAAAACCAGCAAAAGGAGTGTTGCATTGTTTCGCAGCGTTTGTTGCAACATATGTTGCAGAAATGGTTTATGTAGGATGGATACCCAGGCTCTTCATTTTTCTCCATAAAGTGGTTCTATCAATTTGAAGTGCCTTGGCTGACTTAGCCTTATGCCAATTATGTTTTCGTAATGTTGAGAGTATTATTTCACGCTCATCAATATCAAGGCTATGCAAAGGATAGTGTTGAATTTGATCTTTAATATTTTTTTTATCTTCCAGGGCAAAAAACTCACTCTGCAAAGATAATGGAAGGTGCTCAGGTTCAATTATTTTACCCTGGCATACAATAAGAGCATGTTCCAGAATATTTTGAAGCTCTCTTATATTGCCTGGATAATGGTAATTTAAAAGCAGTTTCATGGTATCCTTTGAAATATTATAGGAGGCGATGGATCTGGTACTGCATAGTTTGCGGACAATATGACTGATTATCAACGGGATATCATCTTTTCTCTCCTTCAGTGATGGAAGGTTAATATGCATGACATTAAGCCTATAATACAAATCCTGTCTAAACTGATGTTTTTCAACCAATGTATGAAGTCCTCTATTGGTAGCCGAGATAATTCTGACATCCACTTTTACTGTCTGTCTGCTGCCCAATGGATAAAACTCCTGGTCTTCCAGAACTCGAAGAAATTTTGCCTGAAGGGAAAGAGGGATATCTCCAATTTCATCCAGAAAAATTGTCCCCTTATCTGCTTCCTGAAATCTACCGGGCTTATCTTTCCCTGCACCTGTAAAGGCTCCTTTTTTATATCCAAAGAGTTCTGATTCCAGCAGATTTTCAGGAAGAGCCGCACAATTTACTTTAACAAATGGTTTTTCAGCACGATTGCTCGAAGAGTGTATAACCTTTGCAAGAAGATCTTTTCCGGTTCCTGTAGGACCTTCTATAAGAATACTGGCATCACTTTTTGCCACCACCCGCACTGTGTTAAAAATTTTCTGCATAATTGGATCTTTTCCAATCATACTGTGAAAAGTATATCTATTGCTGATTACTTGTTTAAACTGTTGTGAAAGAGTTTGATCTTGTATTGTTGATAAGCAGCCGATAATTTTTCCCTGATCACTGTGCAAGGGTATATAATCAGCCCTTATAGGGATAACTTCGCCCTGCGGGGTAATGATCTGGCATTCGTTGTTGGACCGAGACTCGCCCAGTAGTATGGATTCTTTTATCAGCTCAGGTTCACTGCTTTTTTCATCCCCGAATATTGTTATGCAAGGTCTTCCTAATATTTGGCGCCTGTTCAAGCCAGATATTACTTCAGCTGCTGTATTAAAAAATGTAGTATATCCTCCCCGGTTTACGGTAAAAATACCTATATCTAGATTATCAAGTATTGTTTTAAGACTTCTTTCCTTATAATTCACTCTGTTGATTAAATCTGCCAGAGCCGCATGATCCTGCAGTATGGTCAGGCATCCCGTTATCCTGTTTTCTGACCCGTAAAGAGGCGCTGAAAGGCGGGTTATTAAATGCTTATTATCCTTCTGATCTGTAATTTCAATGGAAAAGTTATCACCGTTTTCCTGGCCTGATTCATGAAAGGGGCATTTGGCATGGCAATGGATATTGGGAAAAATTTCACGGCAGTCTTTGCCAATAACTTCAGATTCCTTAAGGCCGGTAATGGTCTGTGCACTGTCATTAAAGGATGTAATACGTCGGTTAAAATCAATGGTAAATGCACCGATATTGATCTGATCAAGAAGTTGAGTCCACTGGTCGCAAAGAATCATCTGCTTTCTGAGGTCTTTAAAAAAGCAAATCATGCCAATTTTATTTTTTTGCTCCATCAATAAAGTAGCTGACATTTGGACGGGGATACTGGAACCATTTTTATCAATTAAAAAAGTTTCATAAAGTGATATCCTCTTTCCCCAGCCATATTGTTCACTCATTAATTCCTCATCAATTTTTTCTTTTTCCTTTACAGTAAAAAGCTCATTAAGCTTCATTTTGTTCAGAATTTCATCCTCATTATAATCAAGGAGTTTCAGTATTGAGCTGTTCAAAGAAATTATGTAATCATCTTTATCACATGCAATTGCTCCATCAATTGATCCTTCAATGACATTATGAGGGAAAGAGCTGTTCCCGGATAACTGGGTAATTCCCTTGTTATTATAAAGAGTTGAATACTCTTTGATCTGCTGCTTTGATAAATATCTTTTTTGGGCACGTTTTAAAGCAATAAAGAGGACATCGTCACTGATGGGTTTGCTGATATAGTCAGAGGCATCCAGTTCAAGAGCCTTGGCAGCCTTGTCCATCTCACCAAAAGCTGTTAATACTATTACTTCAATATCAGGGCTGTTCCGCTTTAATATTTCAAGGACTTTTATCCCATCCATCACAGGCATGCGGACATCTGTTATTACAATCTGGGGAGAAAATTCCTTGCAGACCTCAATACCTGTTTTTCCATCAGCGGCAGTAGCTACTTCATATCCAGCATCTGATAAAACTATTGAAATAACCTGGCGGATATCCTCTTCATCATCTATTAAAACAATTTTCCAATCAATTGAATGATTCATAACAATTTACTTTGCCTCGATTGGCAGATACATTTTAAAAGATGTATTTCCAGGTTTACTAGCTACATTTACTCTGCCATTATGATGCTCGATTATACCATAAACTGTTGAAAGTCCGAGTCCAACACCATAACCTTCTTCCTTGGTAGTAAAAAAGGGCTCGAAAATATGAGCAATATCTTTGTCCTTAATACCACACCCTGTGTCCTGAACTATAATTAACACATGATTATCCTTTGAATCATAAACACAGGATAAATTCAGAGTACCTCCATTCGGCATTGCATCTATTGAATTAAAAATAAGATTAATCAAGCACTGCTGGAGCTGATTTGAATCACCTCTAACTGCAGGTATATCGGGCTCTATCTTGGAGATCAAGTCAATATTGCAAAGTTCAAGTTTGTGCTGGCTGAGCAGGATGCATTTTTTGAAAAGATCAGAAATATCCAGCTGCTCAAAGCTGGGCTCTGATTTTCTTGAAAAGGTCAAAAGATTGGAAACAATGTCAGAACATCTCTGGGTTTCTTTTTCTACAAGATCAAGATACTGCCCGAACTTTTGAATGGATTCTTCTTTTAATTGCCCACGCCCTATAATCTTGATCATAAGCTTTATATAATTCAGTATTCCAAAAAGGGGATTATTGATTTCATGGACAACACTTGCAGAAAGCCTTCCTAGAGACATCATTTTATCCTGGTGCAGAATACTTGCCTGATTTTTAATCTCCCTTTCAAGGAATCTTGTATAATCCTGTAGCTTTTTTCTTGAAGTATATCTTTGTTGAGCCCTCTTTATGGAAACCATCAGGACATCTTCATCAATAGGTTTGGTCACAAAATCAGAGGCACCTAATTGTAGAGCCTTGACTGCAAGCTCCATCTCGCCAAATGCTGTAACAACAATAACTTCTATATCCGGATAATCCTTTTTCACTGCCTCAAGCACCTGAATTCCATCCATTCCGGGCATACGAATATCAGTAATAATAATCTGGGGCTGAATATCATCACAAAGTTTTATGCCTGAGTCACCATCACTTGCAGTTGTTACAGAATATCCTGCATCTTCAAGAACAATTGATAAAACTTCTCTTATATCTTCTTCATCATCAATTAAAATAATTTCCCACTGTTTAAAATGATCCATGGCATTTGGCTCCAATCAGGTTCACTGCTTCATGGCTTTCCGCGTTTATGGAGTTTCCCTTTAAGAATCTCTCTTTGCAGGATACCCCTTTTCTCAGGATATCATTAATCATCCAGCGATGATAAATAATTAACATTTTTTAATAACAAAGTAAAACCTATGTCCATATACAGAAAATATTAAAATGAATCCTTGGTGATTATGGAAAATAACATTTTGACTTTGGATATCTTCTCGTCTTTTTAATTTAGGAATCTTCCAATTGCTATATGTGTTTGTCCGAATCTGAATATTTGTAAGAAGAAGAATCCATATGTAGATATCACTACTCAGTCCGGGAGGTTGCAGATTATGGGTCACAGATTGATCTATTCTTAACAGGTTCTAAGCTACATTACGCTGAAGGGAAAAAACTCGCTTCGCTCAAACAGTTTTCCCTTTTAACCGCTCCATTGCACTAAGAACCAGTAAAGAACAGCAACCAATGATGCCCCACAATCTGCAACCTCCCTCCTAGGCAAAGCCATCCAAAAGCAACGCAAAAAAAGCCACCGAGAACGTTGCGATCAGTTGCAGCCAGGGCTTCCACTGGTCGTTTAAGTAACTGATAATTCCAAGACAGGAACTATTTTTCAAACGAGCCCGGTCCTGGATGTCAACTGTATTGCTGGGTTAGCCATTGAAGATTAATTCCTTTAATCGCGAAATATCTTGTTGCGCCTTTTTAATTACAGGTAAAAATGTGTTTGGTTCAAAAGCATAAATACCATTCCACGGATTACCTTCTGTATCTAAAGGATAACGGTTTTGTTGATCGGGTGGAGTAGCTTTTTTATGTTCTGCAATAAATGTCTTCAATTCATCGACGACACGTGGGTCAGGTTCAACCAGTTCAACCTCTTCTGTGCCAAATGGAATTTCAAATTCAAATATTTTTCCAGGGTAGAGGTTTGCATATCTTTTACCAAGCGTTTCCACATCATGTCCTGCTTTTCCACCGAACTTTTCATCTGGTGGTTTTCCAAGTATTGCAGATTTTAAAAAAAGCTCAATTCCATGAAATGTAAGAGACAATACTACAGCACCCCTAGAATATGTCGATTCAGAGGGGGATGAAGCCAAAATAGAGCAGAGATTCGCAGCAGAATATAAGTGCGCCTCAGAAAAAGAAAAAAATTGCAGCGAAGCGCTAAGTGACCCAATTTCTGAGAAATGAACCATTCTATATTCCATATATTCCTCCGGATGGCTAATATTTAGCTCACTGGCTTGTCCAGTGTAGTGGCTTGTTGACAAGTCGAGGGAGTGTGGTGGATATAATCGGCTAATTGTACACCACGCCCCCGTTGCCTTGTGTAACGACCCTTGATCCGCGGGCAGATGGACGGCTGCGCAGCGCCCGATCGTAAAGTAATTACATAGTTTCTATATATCATTCAACTCTACATGATATATGTTCATGGTTATTAGTAAACTTACTTGATAATTATTTATCACTCAAGGATATGGTTGTAAGCAGAAGGTAAATAAAATTTTTTTAGTTTGAAGGTACAACTGCCAGTGCAGGCCTGTTTGCCTTGCAACGACCGGATTGCCTGGGATTTTTGTAAAAGTTTAACCTGAAGGTCACGCGCAAAAGACCTGGAATGCTAAAACCACGGACTGTTTGAGGACATACCTGCCCGCAGTTTCCGTGGTTTAATGGAAGGTCTTTTGAACTTTAAAAAATCCATCAGGCGCAAGGGCGTGCAAGGTAAGCAGGCCGGAACGGGTATTTATGGATATTGATTGAGTTTTTTCAGGTACCTGTAATGGTTATTTCTATTTCACGTTTTCGGGGCTTATTATCATGATTGATTACAACCACCTGTTGCCATGTTCCAAGTTTCAGTCTTGAGGACCTTACTGGGATAGTCAGAGAAGGACCAAGAATAGCTGCCTGTACATGACTGTGGCCATTTCCATCATGCCATGCTTTTTCATGCTCATACTCTATTCCCTGGGGTGCAATTTCATCAAGAGTCCTTTTCAAGTCTTCCACAACACCTGGTTCATATTCAATAGTTGTGACAGAGCCAGTTGATCCAACAACAAAGATATTTACCATACCGTTTTCAATGGTTGACTCGATAACCACCTGATTAATTTGAGTGGTGATATTTTTAACATCACACCCGGTTGCAAGGCTTACCTGGATAGTATCTGTTTTTACTTTAAGCTCAGCCATAATTTTCCCCTTGTTTCTTTTGTATGGTTTCAATTATAGATATTTTATTGTATTAATATTGCAAGTTTAAGGGATATTAATCAATTGTTTTTTATATTACTAAAAAGCTATAAATTAATAATAAGGAGGAGAAATGAGAAAGTTTGTATTTGTTCTAACACGCGGGCTTGAAGATCCAACCCGAGTTACAAGGGCTTTTCAACTTGCAAAGGCAGCCAAAGAAAACAATTACGAGGTTAGCCTTTTTCTTACTGATGATGCAGTCATGACTGTTAAACATAATATGATTGATAATGTAGTTGCACCAACTGGTGATGAAGCAGGCGCCCATTACCAGTTTCTACTTAAAAACAAGGTGCCTATTTTTGTCTGAATTCCCTGTGCTGAAGCTCGCCATGTTGGCGAGGCAGATGTTGATGAATCAATTGTGTTTGCAGGCGCATCAAAGCTTTTTGAAATATCGGAAAATGCTACGGTTTTTACATTCTGATTATAAGTGTGTTTAAGAGCCATGTTGTGTTATATGTTTGACACTGATTCCATATTCAGGTAATACTTTTGATTTAGTATCAAACTTAAAATTTTAAAACATTAAAAGTATAGGAGTTTTAAATGGCTGGTATAAATAAAGCTATCGTTGTTGGGCGACTGGGAAGAGACCCTGAAATCAGGTATTCTCAGCAGGGAACCGCAGTGGTGAATTTCAGCGTTGCTACAAGCGAAGAATGGTATGATAAGGCCTCCGGTGAAAAAAAAGAAAGAACCCAGTGGCATAGAATTGTTGTTTTTGGAAAACTTGGTGAAAATTGTGAAAAATTTCTTTCTAAAGGCAGGCAAGTGTATATCGAAGGAAGAATTCAAACAAGTGATTATGAAAAAGATGGCCAAAAACATTATGTTACTGACATTGTAGCTAATACAGTTCAGTTTTTAGGAGATAAAGGGGGTTCTGGTTCTTCAGGCGGTGCAACTTCTTCTGGAGGAAGTCAGGGTTATTCAGGACCATCCGATCCTGGTCAGGCAGGGAATATGCAAGGCAATGACCCTAGCCCAGGACCAGAACCTGAAGATGATATTCCATTCTAAATTATCACCTGGGATGCTCTTTTCTCCATTGTTTCGGACTTTTATATTCTTTAGAGTTTAAAGACCAGATTCCTATTTGCCTTTTCTTTGCATAGGATTGGGCATCATAATAGTGGTTAATATTAATATCTTTTGCCGGTTTGCCTTTATATACTTCAGCCAGACCGGCTTTTAATATTTCAAGGTTAATATTTATATTGTTTATAAAAACCTCTGCAAGCTGCCTGTTATATCTACCCATACCATAGCTTTTCAAAACCACCTTTTGTCCTGCTATATTTTTCTCAAGAAATTCTTTAGCTTCTGAGCTGAAGGGCTGACCTGAATACGAACTTTTGCCTGTTTCCGGTGTATCAATTCCCACAAGCCTTACCATAAATATCAGGTTGTAGCCTTTAACTTTAATGGAATCTCCATCATAAACCTTGAGAACTTCAAAATTACCGGTTTCGTTAATTTCTTTTGGGAAAAACGAAGTTAATTGTTCTTTTTCTTTAATTACTTTTATGTTTGATTCAGGTGTAGAGACATTTGAAAAGTGTTTTACGCCATCTTTGTCTATCCAATAGTAAATATCTGCAAAAGCATGGGAGCAAAAGAAAAGAATAACAAGTATTAAAGAGAATCGTCTATACATATTAAATTTCCTCTTTAAAATTTTCTATTTGCATTGCAATACATGACCATTTTTTTTCGTCTTTTTCAAATAAAAGGTTAAAGCCACAGTTGGTATATAAGGTTATTAAATCATCTTTTTCATAAGTTCTGATGCCCGACATTATCAAAACAGTATTTTTTTTAGATAGCAAAGTAATTTTTTTTGCAAGGTTTTTTAAAGTTGGATATCTTAAGTTTGCAAGAATAAGTGAAAATTCTCCTTTTAAAGTATCAATATCAGTATCTGAAACTATAATCTTGTTTTCAAAATCATTGAGTATAACATTTTTTTTTGCTTCAACAAGGGAGTTTGGATCAATATCAAGGGCAAGGCAGTTTGACACACACGTTTTACATGCTGCAATGGCAAGAACCCCTGAACCGGTTCCAATATCCAGCCCCGTAAGAGTATTGTTTGAAAATATGGGCTTTAACTGGTTCATTTCACTAAGGGTAATTACATGGTCTAATGCCTTAAGAGAAAGCCTGGTTGTAGGATGCCTTCCTGAGCCAAAGGAAATTCCCGGATCGATAATGATATTTATATCTTTTCTGTTAGTTGTTCCTTTTATTCCGAAAGGTGTCAGAACGAAACGCTCTGTTATTTTTACAGGTTTGTTAAAGGATAGTTCTATATATGTGGAGCCGAAAAAGTAAGTATAAGCAAGCTCGTTTTGGGAAGTCAGCTCTTTAATTGTCTTTTTAGCACTGGTTGATGCAATTCTTGTTTTTCTGACTATTTTTTTAATAAGGTTTAATGGAGTGAGTTTTGATTCAGAATTTTCAAGAATTTCCAGAATTATTTTTTTTTCATAGGTCTTCTTCATGGCCTTCTTTTATTAAAAGAGCTTTATACCAGATTGAAAATTCAAACATTCCTCTTGTTTTTTCATCTTCATTAATAATGCCAAAGCACAGGTCTAGAGCTCCCTGGGCAAATTCATTGGAAAAATCATCATGGCTGGTCTGCTGTAAGAATTCTCTTATAAGCACTTGTGACGTACGTTTGGTTTTGTCTTTTCTTATATCTATAGGATCTTTGGGCTCTGCAAAAGGGTTCCACGCTTCATAACCTCTTTTTAAGATCTGCTTTTGCCCGCGTTTGCCCATGGCATCAAATATCGTTTTCTTCTTTTGTTCTATTTCTTCTTTTGTAAAGTTTTCCATTTTATTTATCAACTCCAAGATACTCTTCATTAAAATTGGTAATTAAAGCCATTGATATAGGTATAAGCATGTCATGCATTTTAATATTTTTTGATTTTATGGCTTTTATCATTTCTGCAGAAATAAGCTGAAGTTGAGAATATATTTTATCTGTATTAACAGTAGGGTATTTCCCACCTTCTTTAAAATTGGTTCTGCCGCAGATATGGCTCATGCCGGCACTGGATGTAGGAATGCCGTATAGTCGGCATGTTATTGGTCTGGAGTCATACAGGATACAAAGATCATTGCTGCCTAAAAGAGGGCATCTGACCCGCTCGATGCCCATTTTCGCAAGGAGTTCAACTTCGTTTTTTCCTTGTTTTAATTCTTTTTGGATATTTCTTTTAAGTTTAGCCAGGACACGATCTGTTTTTGATGCTTTGTCAATAAGTTCCTGTTTTTCCGAGCCAGAAAACTTTTCTTTGAATTTATGATTTATATATAAGGCTTCTATGATTGTAACATCAAAGATTGCATAGCAACAATCACTGCATTTTTCTTTACAAAAAACTTCTTTTGGGTATTCTTTTTTTACACGCTCGAAGATTTTGTCGATCATTGTAACTATTGCTTCATATTTTACAAAATGTTCCCTTAGATCCAGAGCCATTGTTTATTCCTTTATTTTCCTATGCAAAAGTTGCTGAAAATATGATCAAGAATATCTATTTCAGTAGTTTCACCTGTGATTTTCCCTAGAGCATTAAGGCTGTTTCTAATATCAAAGGCAAGGGTTTCTTCGTTATGTTCATTGAGCATGCTTTTTTCAGCTGATTCAAGGTTGAATACAGCTTCTTTTAAGGTCTCCTTGTGTCTTATGTTTGGGATGATGCTATTTGTGTTTACATCCAAATCCGTAATAGTCATATTTATAACCATGTTTTTAAGGTCATCAATGCCCAGGTTTTCAAGAGCTGATATCCCTATTTTTGGAATATTTTGAAATGGTTCAGGCATCTCTGGTAAGATCAGCACGTCTTTATCTTTCACAAGATCGATTTTATTAACAACAAAAAGAACTTTTTTATCTTTTGGAATCACTTGGTTAAGTTCTTTTTTAGAGATACTTTGACCAACTTCTTTCATATACAATAACAGGTCAGCATTAAGAATGTGTTCCTTAGCCTTTTCCATACCAATGATTTCAACAAGGTCATTAGTGGAATGAATGCCGGCAGTGTCAGAAATAGTAAAGCTTATACCATTTATATTGAGGTTTTCCTGAATCGGATCACGGGTTGTGCCCGGGATAGATGTAATTATGGATTTTTCTTCTTCAAGAAGGCAATTCATGAGGCTTGATTTCCCAACATTTGGGGCACCACAAATAGCAAGCTTAATACCTTCTCTTATAAAACATGCATCATCATATAGTTGAATATACCTTTTGCAGTCAGAAAGAACTTTTTTTACAACTAAAATTCCTTGTTTGTTTGAAAAAGGATTGTCAGTATCATCCGGGAAATCTATTGCAGCCTCAAGCAGACTTAAAAGGTTTACAAGTTCTGCTTTTAACCGTTCAATATTCTTTCTTAAGACACCATTGCTCTGAGAAGCCGCGGCTTTTAGGGATTTAACAGATTTTGCATTTATAATATCTATTACAGCTTCAGCCTGGGTTAAATCAATCCTTTTGTTTAAAAAAGCTCGTTTTGTAAATTCTCCAGGTTCAGCAAGTCTTGCTCCTTTTGAGAGTACCTGATCAAGAATGGAGCGCATTACAATACTTCCCGAATGAGCCTGTATTTCTATAACATCCTCTGTTGTATATGAAGATGGTGCTAACATAGGTATTACAAGGACTTCATCGATGATTTGTTTTGTTACAGAATCAAAGATATATCCATGATATACTTTGTGAGATTGTAAAGAAATGCAATCTTCAACTCCTGTTTTTGTTCTGCCAAACAGTTTTGATATGATATCAAGAGAGTTGCGGCCTGATATTCTAATTACACCAATACCACCATTGCCAGGAGGAGTTGATATCGCAGCTATTGTATCATTTGTCATTTTTCTTGTATGTGTTGACTTTTTTCTTTAAAAGACCCTGCTCTTCTTGGTAAAATAATCAACCTTCGATAATAGCCATCTCCTTTACTCTGGGTTCTTACCCTTGAGTCTTCTTTTAAAGTAAGATGTATGATTCGTCTGTCCTGACCGCTCATTTGGTTGATAGTTGTAGGTCTTCCTGTTTTTTTTGCTTTATCAGCCATTTTGTGTGCAAGTTGAATTAAATTGATTTTTCGTGCTTCCATGTACCCCTCAATATCAACTTTGACTCTTACCCTGGTCTCACTTTTTCGGTTAACTATTTTATCGGCAAGGAACTGCATTGCTTCAAGAGTTTGTCCTTTTCTTCCGATCAAAATACCTGAGTTGCCACCACTAACTTTGAGTAGAAGTTTATCTCTGTCTGTTTCAAAGCTTACTATGGCGTCATCTGTTATCAGGCCAATCATTTTTTGGATGGCCTGTGTCCCAAGATCAATTGATTCTTTAGTAACATCAACGATTTCCTGTTCTATCTGCTCTTTTAGTTCGTTTTCTTGATTGTTTGATTCTTTTGATTCCAGTTTTTCTTCAACCGGTTTTTTCTCAGCGGGTTGTTTTTTTACTGGTTTTTTCTCAATTGGTTCCTTGTTTACCAAAGGAGAAGCCTTTTTATCCTCTTGCTTTGGTTTGGTTTTTTTTGGTTTTACACCAAAGGCTTCATCAACTATGGATTGAACCCCATTATCATCATTTCTGTTTTTATGGGTTTTTGAATTATAGTCAGGTAGAGAAACACGAATTTTTGCATTTTTTCTTCCAACAATTCCAAATATTCCCGAGGCGCCCGTGGAAATAATATCATATCGAAGATCTGATTTGGAAAGGTTTAATTCAAAGCAAGCATTTTTTATCGCACTATCGATATCTTTTCCACCAAATTCCTGAGTTTGTTTCATTATAGATACCTCCCTTTAAGAGAATTTCTTTTGAATGTAATATTGTTGCCCCATTGAAATGATATTATTGGCAAAAAAGTATAACACTAGACCTGCCGGGAAATTGATAAAAATAACAGTCATGAATATAGGCATAAGCATCATCATTCTCGCCTGGGTAGGATCACCTGATGTGGGCGTCATTTTTTGTTGTAAAAAGAATGTTGCCCCCATAATAATTGTCAGCAATGGAATCCCATAAGGTTCCTGCATAAAAGGGATAGAAAAATTAAAGTGAAAAAGTCTGTCCGGGGCTGACAAGTCCTGGATCCATCCCATAAATGGAGCGTGTCTTAATTCAATTGCCTGGTATAGCATTCTATAAAGAGCAAAGAAAATTGGCATTTGAGCTATCATAGGAAGGCACCCGCTTACCGGATTCACCTTGTATGTCTTGTAAAGTGCCATAACTTCTTTATTCATTTTTTGTTTATCATCTTTATATTTTTCTCTTATTTTCACCATAAGAGGCTGTACTTTTTTCATTTCGTTCATTGATTTATAACTTTTAGTGCCAAGAGGCCACAGAACTATTTTTATTAATATTGTGAGAACAATAATGGCAACACCGTAGTTGGGGAGAACTTGATGAATTAAATTCATTCCTATTAATAATGGCTTTGCAAGAATGGTGAACCAGCCAAAATTAACAGCTTTTGTAAGTGATTCTTTGGATTTTTTTAGTATTGCAAGGCTTTTGGGACCCATAAAACAACTGAGGGGTACTGTTAACATTTTACCCGGATCTATTCGTTCCATAGGGAGATAAAGTGTTGATGTAAGAATATCGTTTGAATTTGAAACCTTAAATTCTCCATTAACAGGTTTTTCAGGGATTACACAGGACATAAAATATCTTGTTGTATAACCTGCCCAGGTAATATTGCCACTATAGGTGTCTTTGTCTTCAATCTTCTTTTTTTTGATTTCCTGGAGCTCGTTATCAACAATACCTATGGGGCCTGCAAAAGTAAAGCTTGCCTCTTTTTCAGCAGCTTTGTCTAAAAAGCCTGCAACAGAGATGCCAAGAGAATCATTTAATGGCATTGGAGCACCATTTTTTATAATTATGTCACAACCGATCAGATATGTATCAGCGTGAAATGTGAATATTTTTTCAAAGACAACTCCTTCAGGGGAAGTCCATGTAAAAGATATCTTTTTTTGCCCCTCCCGGAGGATAGTTTTATTTTGGCGGGCATCAGCTTTAAAAATAGCTGAATCAAAGTTTGAGATTGATTTTCCTTTAAGGCTCAACCTGAATAATCCCCGGATTATTTCTTTGGGGACTAATTCTTTGAGTTGAGAGTCTTTTTTATTTGTTTCATTATAGTTGTTTAAAGTAAAACTTGTGACAGCAGCCCCATATTCAGAAAGAGAGATATTGTACAATGGTGTTGCAACAGATATGGTTCTGAAATCTTTCATTCTAATACCTTGATTCTCTTGAGTACTTTCTGTCAAGTTTGTATCTTTTACAGGCTGGTAATCAGATACCTTAGATTTTGAGTCTGTCCCGCTTGGATTGGTGACTGGTTGTTGTTCAGTGGTTTTTACATTCTGTGCGGTTTTTTTTGCCTGGGGTTGAATATATAAGAAATTCCATCCAACAAGCACAACAACTGAAAGAACAATTGCTAGAAGCAACCTTTTTTCATCATTCATTTTTTCTCCTAAGAATATATCTGCAATAATAATCCAAAATAAATATGTTAGAAACTAAATTAAGTCATGAATCAAACATTATTTAGTCTCACCAGGAGAAAGAGGGGGGGGGCTTTTTAGAATATAATTTATGGAATAGGATCGAATCCTCCGGAGTGGAAAGGATGGCATTTTAAAATTCTTTTTACTGCAAGGAAAAAACCTTTAATGCTGCCATGTTTTTCAATGGCTAAAATTGCATATACTGAACATGTCGGATAAAAACGACATGATGGTGCAAAAAATGGTGATATGCAATATTGATATGTTTTAACAAAAATTATTAAAATTTGTTTAGTCATTATATTTCTGTAATTTTATTGAAAAGCTTTTCAAGCTCTTTGTTAATTTCCTTGTTAGATAATGAAATAATGCCTTTTCTTGCAATGATATTGATGTCCTTTGTCTCCGTGTGATTCTCTTGTCTATGCCTAAAATATTCTCTAATTAACCGCTTGATCCTGTTACGCTCGGGAGCATTCCCTACTTTCTTTGATGCAGTAATTCCGATTCGATTGTTGTCTGCTGCACCTTTTGTTATAACTGCTATGAAATAGTGAGTTAATACCTTTTTCCCCTGTTTTGATAGCCTAATAAAATCTTTTCTTTTAAGTATTCTTTTATTTTTTGGAAATGAGAATAGTGTCAATACTTAAATCCTGTTTATAAAGCGAGTCTTTTTCTTCCCTTTGCTCTTCTCCTGTTGATAATGTCTTGCCCACCTTTTGTTGACATCCTTTTTAGAAATCCGTGTTTTCTAGTCCGTTTACGGTTGCTTGGCTGAAAAGTTCTTTTCATAAATCAAATCCTCAAATTAAATATTTAATGCTTTGCCTGACTATCCAATCATACTCTTTATAGTAAAAAAGAATAATAGCTCCTTTTGTATAAAATGTCAAGGATTGAATGTGTTTTTAAACAGGAGATTGTTGTGGAATTAACACAGCTTATGATCGGTTTTGTATCACAATTATCCTAAGATTACAAAAAAGACACCTGTAATTCCTAAAATAAGTCCTGCAACTCTGTACCTGTTTAAAGGTTCATGTAAAAACATGGCAGCAAAAATAAAAATAAAAAGGCTGCTTGTTTGATTTAAGGCAGCAGCGATTGAAGCTTGAGTATATTTCATCCCGGCCATCCAGATTATGGTGGCAATGTATGCACCAGTAAACGAGCCAGCAATTGTATAGCCCCAGTTTTTTTTTGTAAATAAAGATTGGTAGATTATTTTTCTTTTCGGGTGAAAGCCTAATATAAATAGCATGACTGCTATTCCACCTATAAACCTGATCTGGACAACAAAGAGAACACTGGTCGTTGCCAAAATATGCTTTACCATAACGATGCTGATAGCCATGGTTATCATTGCAATGGCACCATATAAAATACCAACAAAAAAGTCATGCTTTGTTATATAAGCTCTTCCTTTTTTGCCTGCAATAGTAAGAATTGCAGAAAGAATGAGTAAGGCTCCTATAATTTGCCAGAAGGTCATTTTTTCATTTAAAAAAATAACAGAAAGGATAATGATAAAAGGGCTGTACATGCAGTCAACAATAGCTGATAATCCTGCTCCAAGCCTGTTCAGACTCGCAAAAAAGAATGTATCTGAAACTCCGATTCCGAGTGCTCCACTTGCAATGAGAATCACATAAAATTGAACTGATGTGTCAGGAGGCAGATCAATTCCAACAGCTATGATGGTAAAAAAATACAGGATAAATGCAAGCATATTTTTAAAAATATTAAGCATTATCGGGTGAACTGTTTCACCGCTTTTTTTAAAAAATATAACAGCAACTGCCCATACAAAAGCAGTTAAAATAGAATAAAATTCACCGGCAAATGGAATTAAACCCATTGATATATAACCTTTTCACGAGTTCTTTGCATTAATGCACAGAAAAGCTACTTGAATTTTGAACTAATTGCAACTGAATAGTAAAAATTTGGTAATAGATATCCTGCAGGGGCTCTCTTTCAATACCATTATAGAAACATATCATATTCAAATATATATACTATTGATTCACAGCCCTATTTACAACTCTAACGTTTTTTGATACAAAACTATTGCAAAGAGCTTATATAATACCTTAATGGAGAAAAGATGGAAAAAATATTTAATGGTAAAAAGACAGCAAAATTGGGAACAAAAAAGAATCCCGCCCTTGTAAATGTACAAACAGAAGAAAGAGTGAAAGAATTAGAATTAATATTTAAAGAAAGCGGTTGGAAACATACAATTGAATTGAAACCAGATAAACCTGAGGATATCACCGCCTTAGAAATATTGTTGAATCCGGTAAAAACAAAAATTATCGAAAAAAAAGTGGGACGCAATGATCTCTGTCCATGTGGAAGCGATAAAAAGTATAAAAAATGCTGCAGTAAATAAGGTTTTTTACATCAATTCATTTTATATCGCCCCTAGTGTCTGATCAGGGGTTTTTTATTTTTTTGTTTGATTTATTCTTATAATCCCTTATAATTATAGAATAATCTGGGAAATAAAAGGAGGTTAAAATGAGTTTACGAATCAACACAAACCCGATCAGTGCCTTTTCCAGCTATCAATTGCAAAAAGGTCAAAGGGATTTATCAGGATCAATAGAGCGTCTTTCCACAGGGAAAAGAATCAATAAAGCAGCAGATGATGCATCAGGCATGATAATTGCCGATAAACTTGCCAGTTTGGCGAGAGGATTTGGTCAGGCAATTCGCAATGCCAATGATGCCATTTCCATCGTCCAGGTGGCAGATGGTGCCATGGAGCAGGCCACAGAGTTACTTCAAAATATCAGGGTTAAGGCAATTCAGGCAGGGAATGCATCACAATCAACTGAAAGCCGTCAAGCGATTCAGGCGGATATTAGCAAATCCCTTGAAGCTTTGGGAAATATTGCAAATGATACCTCTTTTAACGGTCAGAAATTATTATCTGGTACATTTACAGATAAACAGTTTCAGATTGGTGCATCTTCAGGGGAAACCATTGCAATATCTTTAGGTTCCATTGATCCTTCAAAAATCTCCAATGAAGCTCTTGGTACTTTGGCAGATATTGATGTAACAACCGATGAAGGCGTCTCGGCAGCAATCGGGATGACAGATGCGGCTATAGATTACATTAACAAGCAACGGTCCCAGGCTGGATCAACCCAGAATCAATTGGAATCAACAATTAACAATCTGTCTACTACCAGTATAAACACACTTTCCGCTGAGTCCGAGATAAGAGATTTGGATTTTGCAGAAGAGTCTTCTAATTTAAACAGAATTAAACTGCTCGCAAAAGCAAGGGCATTTGCCCATGTTCAGGCTGGTGAAGCATCAAAAAGAGTCCTGAATGTTTTAGGATGAAATAGTATACTTCTATAACTGATTAATACCACCGCATACCGCCCCTGCTGGATATCTTTTCTGAACAAGGAGCAAAGTAGGAATTTTATTTTTCCAGGCTAAACCGCAGCAACTCGGGAAAATACACCCTCAAACAGCCTGCGGTCCTAAACGCCTGAAAAAACAAAATTCATATCTACTTTGTCCTTAACTTTCAGAAAAGGCATCCAGCAGGAGCTCCCTACCAATGTCACAATTGAATTATATCAAAAGCAACTTTAAAAAATATTGAACTGAACCGCTACGCGGTGGTTTTTCTTCGAGTCCAAAATTAGGATCATATTTTCATCTTGGTTTAATACTCATGTTTTTGTCCTCCCATTTTCCATTATATTGGCTTAACTATGTTTCCACAATATCGGGGGAGGATCATTATATAATATACTTGGCGTAACAAAAGTATCATTGACCTTTGATTGGTCAAGAATGATAACTCCAGTGAAGGTCTGGTTGTGTTGCGGCGTTTTTATTGTTTTAAATTTTCAAAATCCGTAGTGATTTGTATCTCTTTTTTAAGATCTGAAAATCCTTTAGTATAGATCATGTCACCGCATGCAGTATGCCCTGGACTCCTTTGTCCCTGAAATTCTGTAAATATTCCTGTTCCAAAAGAGGCAATCCATTCTTTATCCATTCAAATGCCATTATAAAAACATATCATACTCAACTATATATTAGAGTTGATTCATAGTTCTATTTACAACTCTAATATTCTTTGATACATATGAGAAGGTGTCTAACAATGATCCTGCACAGTTGATCAAACACACTGCGCAGGGCTATATCTTAGAGGATATATGGAAACAGAGAGCTTAACAGAAATATTAGTATTTTGGGGCACAATTACTGGAATAGTCATAGTGATTGTAGGGATAGCCAATTTTGTAAGGCGTATGCATAATAAAAATGATCAGCCTAAATTGGTTTGCAAATCTGATTTTTCCTTTAAGCGCATTGCTGGTGAGATTCAACCACAGCATAAATTAATACTTAGGTCTGACAGTAATCGACCAATAACTGTAATTTTCGTAAGATATTACATTAAGCCAAGGGGGTTTTGGCGTAGCTTATTCAAGGAAAAAACGTGGGAAGACAAGCGCTGGATCTACGATGACAAACCAAGAAAAGCTTTGTATATTACAGAAGAGCACCAAGCAGAGATTAGCGTTAACTTACCTATTTGGGTGACTATGACAGATGTATTGAAGGTGGAAGTTTTTGATCAATCTGGCAAAGCTTGGGCAGTCAAATGGCCTTCTTCTATGGAATTAGCTGTTTTACTTAATCATAAAAATTATATGAAACTAAAGAGAAAGAAATAATATATGGGGCTAAATAATTATTAGTTGGGTCTTTTATTTTTTAATCTTTCAAAACCCACAGTGATTTGTTCGCTGAATTATTTCGTCCTGCAAAGCCCGGGTTAAATCAACAAAATAGTCACTATACCCTGCGACTCTAACAATAAGGTCTCTGTAGTTGTTTGGATTTTCCCTCCCTGTTTTGCATTATAACGTCTTAACTCCGATTCCACAATATCGGGGGAGGATCAGTTTGTAAAAGACTGGCTTTCAGGATTGTGACACCATTGGCATTTTAACGGGCATCCTTGGAAAAATACTGTGGTTCTTATTCCTGGTCCATCATGCAGGCAATATTTTTGAATTTTAAATATCTGCCCTTTTTGCATCAATTTGTATTTTTTTTAAAAAATCATTGACTCTATAATTTTTGAAAGTATAATGAATGGAGATTCATTTTGTATTAATAGGATTATATGGAAACGAAAAGCATTATGATTAAGGTACAACAAATTGTTTTTATAGCAGAAAGAATCAAAGTTTGTATTTTTTTTAAACATGGGTTGATTTAGATTTATAAATGAGGAAAGATTCATTTTTAATATATTACCAACAAAGGTCGGGGAGGAAAAAATGGCACAACAAATTGCAGACAGAAGGGATATCGACTTTGTTCTTCATGAACAATTTATGGCAGGGGATTTTGCTGATAAAAGTGAAGAATTTGCTGAATTTAATAAAAAAACAATAGACATGATTGTTTCGGAAGCTAGAAACTTTGCGATCAAAGAACTTTTACCCATATATAAAGAAGGTGATGAGCAGGGCTGTACTTTTGAGAATGGTGAGGTCACTACACCTAAATCATTTAAAAGGGCTTATGATCTTTTAAATGAAGGAGAATGGCTTGCCATGGTCGAAGATCCCGAATGGGGCGGACAAGGAATGCCAAGATTAGCGTCATCTGCTGCCTATGAATATTTTAATGGTGCGAATCATCCTTTTATGATGTATGCAGGTCTTACCCACGGAGCAGGAAAACTTGTTGAGGCTTTTGGAACGGACAAGCAAAAAGAGCTTTTTTTAAAAAAACTCTTTTCAGGAGAATGGACCGGAACAATGCTTTTGACTGAACCAGGTGCAGGATCTGATGTCGGAGCCTTAACCACTACAGCTACAAGAAACGATGATGGTACATTTTCTATTAAGGGAGAAAAGATTTTCATATCAGGTGGAGACCATGACATGGCTGATAATATTATACATCCAACTCTTGCACGCATAGAGGGCGGACCTGAAGGGACAAAAGGAATAAGCCTTTTCCTTGTACCAAAATATAGAGTTAATGATGATGGTTCCATTGGCGATGCTAATGATGTTGTTTGTACCGGTATTGAACATAAGCTTGGAATACATGGTAACAGCACTTGTTCTCTTGCTCTTGGTGGCAAAGGAGAATGTGTCGGTACTCTTCTTGGTGAAGAAAACAAGGGCATGAAAGCCATGTTTCTTATGATGAATGAAGCTCGTCTTCTTGTAGGATATCAAGGCTTTGCCTGTGCATCTGCTTCATATATCCATGCTGTTAATTATGCAAGAACAAGAGTTCAAGGAAAAAATCTTCTTGAGATGATGAATCCTGAAGCAAAAGCCGTTGCCATTATTAATCATCCTGACGTGAGAAGGCAACTAATGGAAATGAAGATTTATGTAGAAGGAGCAAGAAGCCTTCTTTATTTTGTTAATTATTGCTCAGATATGGCAAAAATTGCTGAAACCGAGGAAGAAAAAGAAAAATATGAAGGTTTTATTGAGGTTTTAACTCCTGTTGCAAAAGGTTATGTAACTGACCGGGCTTTTGAAATCTGTAGTCAGGGAGTTCAGATTTTTGGTGGATATGGATATATTGAAGAATACCCAGTTGCACAGCTTTTAAGAGATTGCAGAATTACCATGCTTTATGAAGGAACAAATGGTGTTCAGGCAATGGACCTTCTTGGAAGGAAACTTGGTTTGAATAAAGGCAAGCCAATCATGGATCTTTTCGGTGAAATGCAGAAAACAATTGCTGTTGCAAAACAAATACCTTCCCTTGAAACTGAGGCTGTGATCATTGAAGAACTTTTTAATAAACTTGCAGAAGTGGCATTACACATGGGGCAGGCAGCTATGTCTGAAAAAGTATTGAGTGCTTTTGCAAATGCTCATCCTTTTTTAGATGCAACAGGAGATGTTATGATGGCGTGGATGCTGCTTTGGAGAGCAACAATCGCAGCAACAAAACTTGAAACAGCAAAGGCAAAAGATAAACCTTTTTATGATGGTTTGCTTAAATCACTTACCTTTTTTGCAGAAACAAAGGCTCCAATAACAATAGGTAGAATGAACGGCTTGATGAGAACAAGTTCAGTAGCGGTTGATATAGACGCGGCATCTTTCCCTTCATAAACATAAAGATGAAAACCTTGTTGCTGGTGGTTCAAAAGCTATCAGCAGCAAGCCTGCCAAGTACTCTTTTTTGTTCCATCTTTTTAAATAGATCCAGAGGAAAAACCACATTGGGATCTATTTTGGCTCCACTGTTTCTTGCCCTGCTTTTTGTTCATCCATCTGTTATATTTCTCTTTTTTTATTTTATCTTGTTGTCAAAGCAACACCAGCCCCTACCATAACACCTCCGGCTGCTTGGTTGAACCTTTTAATGGTTTTTTGATTTGAAAACATCTGTCGTGCTCTGCTTGCAAGGAATGCATATGTTCCTAAGACACAGGTTGCTCCTAATAGTAACGATTGTTACAATAATTAATAAATCTCCCAAGGCTTGAGCAACTATTGAGAGTCCAAAAATGGCAAAGAACAGGAAATGTTACCAAAAACAATACCACAAATCAGAGTAAAAGCTTGCCTGAAGCCTGATGCAAGTGCTCTTGCAATGGTGGCAAACATGCCTGGTCCTGGAGTTGCTGCCAAAACAATTATAGCCAGTGAAAATCCTATTGCTGAATAAATTGTCAAATAATTCTCCTGTTTTGTGAAAGCTTAATAACCTGATTTTTTTCCTGTTATCTGCTCAATATCAATTTTCCATACCAGTGTATTATTTAATTGTTTTGCCGGGAACTTAAAATGTTTTGTAGTGTATTGTTGCATTATAATGTCTAAAGCTTTTTGTTTTTCTTCTGGGTTCTCAATAAAATACGTTTTTCCAAAGCCAATAACACTCTTGAAATTCATGCCCCAATTACAACCCTTTTCTGATTCCACTAATTCATGATCAATATCAAACTCAAAACAGACTTTATTGTTTTGTTTTAATATATCAACTTTTTTGCCTTTTTTCGCAGAATGGAAATAAATTATTTCATCTTTATAACCAAAACATACAGGTACAACATAGGGGCAGTCGTTAAGAGACATAGCCAAACGACAAACTTTGGCTTTAGTGATTATTTCCTCGATGCCCTTGATATCTGTTATCTCTTTTTCTTTTATACGCATTGTAAGATTTTCTTCTTATTTTATTTCAGCAATACATTCTATTTCTACTAAAGCATCTAAAGGGTTTTTTGAAACTTCAATTGTTGCCCGGGATGGCTTTTTTTCTTGGATACTGCATTTTCCCATCAAATAAGCCTTTGTATTTATTTTCGTGCCGCAACCGCACAGTGTTGAACAATTGTTTCACGCCTGGACATTTATTGTTCTATTTTAACTCCTTATCTTTTAAGCCTAAGCTTATCAATTTGTATCCATTCTCGGTTTTTAAGAATTCAAAATAGTTTTTAAAATCTAATTCTAATATGCCTTTTTCATCTCTGTGCGAAACAAGAGTAGTAAATACAGGGTTCTGCCATTCTTTGGAATTCCCACAGGAATCAAAATATGTGGAATATTTTTCACTATTAAAGATATAGGGGTTTAAATTCTCTTTACGAATGGAGTATTCTATGTTCCCTAGTCGAAAATCATTAATTTGTTCAATCAATATTTCTTTATTCTTTGCTAAAAAGCTGTCCGCCATGCTTTTTACCCAATCTGATTTGTTATTTGACCAAAAAGCAATTTCAGTATAACAATTTTTCGTAAGAGAGTTTAGGTTTGTTGACAAAAGGAAAATCGACTCAAACCAATTTTTAAATTCCTTTTCAAAATTAACAAATGAATAATATTTCCCATTTGTTCCTTTAAATGATTCTCTATTTAACTCATCTTTCTGAGTTTCCATAATTTTTAGTGAAAACCAATCAAGGTCACTCTCATTATTAAAATTTTCAATTAGAATTTCATTTTTATCATTTATCAGATAGGTTTCCCCGTCTTTCCAACTCCAATGTTCACACTTGTTTTGATCTGAATATTTAGTTTCATTCCAACAAATTCTTTCTGCATTTTTCAAGGCTACAGTCACATTATTTCTGAACGGCAGAGCCTCATTATAAATAGCCGGGATTGTTATTTGTCCGTCTTTATCAAAAAATCCAACTTTGTCAGTGAGTTTATCTCTAAATCTTATTTTTTCTTCACTCTCACAATCAGGAGTATTATCCCAAATATAGATATTGTCTATACCAACCTTTTCCCCATTCTTAAGTAAATAGTAACTTTCATGGTTTTCTTTATCAATTTCTTCCACCACTGCAATTATATTTATAAATTGCTTGGCAATTGAAAAAACAAACTTAGGCTTAATCTTAACCTCTTGATTGGAGTCTTTATATCCAATTAAGTCTGTTCTGTTTTGTCGAAATGAAGTCCAGATTTCATTGTCTTGAGCATAAGAGATACTAAAATTGAAAAAAATCATTATTATAATTAAAAATCGATATCGCATTATTTGCTCCTGTTTTTTAATAATGCCTGACAATATTTATAAACCTGTTTTTTATAATAATCTATCAAATTAATTTTATAAAGCTATTTTGATTTTTCTTCAGCTAAAATTTGTTAAATCGTCTATTTAGCCTTTAATAAGACGGGCAGGGGAGTCTATATGAGTCCCTGTGTGTGAACAAGGTTATTTTTTCCCGGTCCAGAGGAGGACGCCTGGGCTATCTCGTTGGTTTTAATCCTTTAAGTGTGTCTTTTAAAGAGAAAGGTTCAAATTTATTCCTTGAGAACCATGTCAATACACATTACAGCAGCAACAATGAGCTGCCGAGCTACATGATCAGAAGGTATGGTCTCAGATATCTTCAGTACATAATTGTCTGCGCTGGTGAATAGTTCTTTGCCAAGACCAGCCCATTTTTTACTGACGTGGGCAAGCTCTGTTTCATTGGTCATGAATTTAAAATTCCACCCGGTCCATTTCCCTTTGAGTTGACATACTGGTTCTTCATTGGCATCGAAAACAGTAAATGCTCCGCCAATAGAGAAAAACTTTTGCTTGAACATACCAACAACTTGATCATTTTCGTCAAGAACCTCTACTTTTGATAGAAAGATTGATATCCCCCTTTTTACGCGAACAATCTGCTGCCCTTCAGGAGTTCTGATTTGTACGTCAAAAGGGGTCATCCTCTTATAGTCTGTAAATCTTAGGAGTTTAGTAAAGATGCCCAAGTTGTCCTCCCTGCATTCCATGATGATTTCATTGGTTTCTGGATCATAGATGTCATAGTTGTTGGCTGCTTTAAACATTCCAACGTGTTCTTTTACTAGATAGAGATTTCTACTTAGTGCTGTGTTCATTGTTTTTTCCTTTTGTTGTTTGTTTTTAAACACATGGTTCACCCTAACAAAATTTTAAAAGATTTGGATATGATAGCAAAAACTATAATAATTAGTCAACAGGAGGATCTTTCCATTAATTAAAGATTAGCTTTTATTGGTTGACAAGGCTCTGTTTTTTGTATTATATAAACATATTAATATATGTTTATATGTTATAAAAAAAGGATTATTAAACTATGAAAAACTTCAAACCAAATTGCCTTCCGGTTCTTATTGGCAGTTTACCTATGAATAACCATAAAGAGGCAACAGAGCTTATTTTTGAATATACTCCTGAAATACCTTTGTGGCCACAACTTCCTATATTTACAAAAGAAGGCATGATGGAGCAGTTTATGTCCGGGTTGCCAGGGCTTGTCCAAAAAGAAGGCAAGTCTTACCTTGATACAACAAAACAAGGATTTGATGAGGAATATCTGGCATTTTTTGAAGAGTATTTTGCAGTTAGTGAAGGGGGCGCAGAAATAGATTCTTCTATCTTTTCTTTTACTCCTGAAACAGGTAAGGGCTTTAAAGAGTTTTTGCGTCAGGTTGACGAGAAGCTTGATAAAAAAGAAGTCCCTTGTGTTGCGCTTAAAGGTCAGGTCACAGGACCTGTAACCTTTGGCATTAGTATAAAAGATCAAACTGACAGATCTGTTTTTTATAATGAGCAGTTAAGGGAGGTTTTTGTAAAAAAACTTGCTATGAATGCAAAATGGCAGGCAAAGGAATATAGAAAAAGAGGAGCGATCCCAATTATCTTTATTGATGAGCCAAGTCTTGCAGGGTTTGGGGCTTCCACGTATATAACAATTACAAAAGAAGATGTAACAGAGACCTTAGAAGAAATAGTAGATGCTGTTCATAGTGAAGGCGGGTTTTCTGGTGTTCATGTATGTGCAAACACTCAATGGGATGTGCTGCTTGAATCAAAAATTGATGTTATAAGCTTTGATGCATATTCATATTTTGAAAAATTTATTTTATTTCCTGATCATATAAAAAAATATTTAAAAAGAGGGTCTCTGTTAGCGTGGGGGATAGTACCGACCCATAAGGAAGATATAATTGAAGAAGAAAGTGTTGAAACATTGTTCTCAAAATTTGAAGCGCAACTTAAACATGCTCAGGCAATAGGACTTGATAAACAATTGTTATTGGAGCAGATTTTTATTACTCCAAGCTGTGGCACAGGTTCGATAAGTTTTGAAGCAGCAAAAAAGGTACTTGAATTAACAAAAGGCTTGTCTGAGAGGGTTAGGCAAGAGTATTTTTGCTGATTTTTGTTAACATTATAAAAGCAAGTACTCCTGTTGCCATTAATATAAGCCCGCAAGGGAAGACATAGCTTAAGCTTGAAAGATCCATAATAATACCGGCAACTACGGAGCCTATGAACATTCCAAGGCTGTGACCAACAGTAATCAACGAAATAACAGATGCCATTGCACTGGTTTCTTGACCCTTAAGAACTGCAAGTGCCATTAACGCAGGATTGGAAATACCACCGCCAAATCCAAATACAGCAACACTTATTACAAGATCATAGTATGAAACAGATATTGTAAGAAGATACATGGCAAAAGTGCATAATATTCCACCTGTTATAACCATAACATTTTTATTCACTCGATCAGCAATATAACCCATTGGCAGATTTAAAATGCCACTTATAAAAATACCAAACATTAGAAGAAAGCCGGTTTCAGTGCTTGAAAGAGAAAATGCTTTATCTGCAAAAAGAGGAACAAAACACCAGATAACTCCGATACATGCTGTATAGGCAAGTCTGACTGAAATAAGTGCAAGAATATCAAGGTTTTTTATAAGCAATAAGAGTGATACAGGAGTTTGCTCTCGTGCTGAGATATCTTCTTTGTCAGCAGAAGGGAGGAAAATAATACTTAGAAAAAGCCCAGCAGCAGAAAAAACACCCATACACCCAAAGGCAAAATTCATAGAAAAAGCGTCTTTTAAAACACCACCGATCAAAGGTCCAAGGCTTAGGCTTGCAAACATGGACATATTAAAAAGCCCCATGGAATATCCTTCACTGCCTTTATCAGTAATTTCACCGACATATGCCTGAACAACAGGCATGATCATAGCAGAAGCGATTCCTTGAAAAAAACGGACTATAATAAGCGATTCAACATTAGTAGTAAACATAAAAGCCAAAGAAGTTATGGCATAACCTAGAAGCCCTGCAAGTATAAATGGTTTTCTCCCTTTTTTATCTGAGAGTCTTCCAAAAACAGGCAAGAGAATAGTTCTTGAAAGAGAGAATGAACCAAAGACCATGCCAATATAAAGACCTGAAGCACCCATTTCATGGGCAAAAATTGGAAGAAGAGGGACTACAATTCCAACTCCGGTTACTGTTATGAAGATTGTAAAAAAAAGAGTTATAAATACTTTTTTTTGGGGAGAGGGTATAAGCATTTTTTGTTTGTTTGCCAGTTCTGTTTTTTTACCATCCAAAGTTAGGTCAAAAACCCCCCGGGCGCTTTGTGCCCTGGGTTGATTAGTAGATTCTTATTTTAATAACCTATCAATATTAATTAAGTAATACATGATGATACATAAGCTCTTAATGGACATTTGTCACAACCTTCTGTCTCATGGATCTTTTTATGAATTGATTCTAATGCTCTTCTTGAATTAGGATATAAATTTTCCTCACCTATTTTATCGATAAGATGAGTTCTTTTTAATACCGCAAGAACTCCTTCTTTTAGACCACAGAATGATATTTCACGATAACTTCCACGCACAGTATCAACAAGTATTGAGAGTGCATCCTCACCAGAAGCATCAAGGTCATTTATACCACTTGATTCTATTAGAATGTGCAAAAGATCGGGTTTTTTTACAATGTATTCTAGTACTTTGTCTTCAAGATAAGTTGCGTTTGTAAAAATTAGAGCGCCGTCAAATCTAACAATAGCAATATGATCACATTCTTTTAGATCGTCTTTAATAGCATCTGTAAGGGTATCGTCCGGGGATTTTGATAGAAGAGCTACTTTTGGCCTTAAGTTCTTGTAAATAAAAAGAGCAAAAGTTAGGGCAACACCTACCATTATACCTTCTTCAAGATGTGGAGCAAAATAGAGTGTGCAGACAAATGCGATAATGGAAATAATTCCGTCAGAGCGTTTTGCTTTCCATGCGTGCACAAAACCTTGAGTATTTATGAGACCAATAACAGCCATCATGATAACTGCTGCAAGAACAGCCTGGGGTAAATGATAAAGAAGTGGAGTTAAAAAAAGCAGAGTTATTGCAACCATGAGGCTTGTTATAACAGAAGAAACACCACTGACCGCATTTGCCTGGAGGTTAACAGCAGATCGGGAGAATGAACCGGATACTGCATAACTCTGTCCAAAGGAACCAATTATGTTTGCAAGACCCTGACCGATAAGCTCCTGATTTGGGTCTAATCTTTGACCTGTTTTAGCTGCCATGGATTTTGCAATTGCAATTGCCTCCATAAAACCAAGAAGGGAAATTATTACGGCAAAAGGAAACAGTTGCAAAAAAGCTGCCAAATAAGATGAATTTTTAGGAGCTTTAGGTATTCCGATTTTAAGACCTTTTGGAATATCACCAACAACAGCACCAGCTCCAATCATTTGCAGGTTAGCTATGTTCAATGGCTTGTTTGTAACTTTTATTCTCCATTTGTGACCATCAGTTTCAAGCCCATTAGGTAATGTAGAGTCTGTATAAAAAGAAGGGGTTTCACCTGCATTTTTTGAAACTGCAAAATGAACCAGCCTAAGGTTTTCTCTTTTCACATGAGCAGCTCCAGTCAAACGATCTATTTTGGCTTGTATCAAAGCAAGCTTATGTTCAATATCAAGAATCGCCGTAGAAGTGGTATTAATACCATGCCTTTCTGACTTATCATGAGCAGCCTTAAGTTCATTGTTTAAACCTGCTCTTTTTGTACTCAACGTTTCTATATTATTAACATCATTATTAAATTCATTAATCCTTTGAATAATTTTTGGATCTTTGATGTTTTCAAGAGCAATAAACTTATTGTTGTTAAAACCTGTAAATTTGGAAATCAGAATAGTTACAGCGACTGCAACAAGGACATTAGGTATTTTAGGGTTCACACGTTTTAAGCCAACCATAATAACGATAGCTAAAATTCCTATTAAAAGTGTTGGAAAATGCGTGTAATGAAAAGCTGATTTGCATACATTTATTATGGTTTGATAATGGTGGGGCGCCTTATCAACATATACCCCGAATAATTTTGAAAATTGTGATGAGGCAATAACAATTGCTGCTGCATTTGTAAAACCATTCACAACCGGGTGAGAAAGAAGATTTACTACAAGCCCAAGTTTGAATACCCCTAAGAATAACTGAAAGCATCCCACAGTTAATGCCAGAATAATTGAATAGGCAATAAACTCTGGTCCTCCGGCTGTTGCCAGAGGTTCTAAGGATGCTGCAGACATAAGTGATACTACTGCAACAGGACCGGTTGCAAGCTGGCGACTTGATCCAAAAAGTGATGCCACCATTGGTGGTAAAAATGCTGCGTATAAACCATAATACGCAGGAAGTCCGGCAAGCTGGGCATAAGCCATGGATTGCGGAATAAGAACCATGGCAACTGTAATTCCGGCAATTATATCCGCGCTTAGTTTTTCTTTGTTATAGTCGTTAAACCATAACAGGAACGGGAAAAATTTTGTTAACATAACCTCACCTTAATTTTGCTAAAAACAATTATGCATCGTTTTTCAAAAAGGAGATGCCATCCTTTTATATTTACTTTATAAAACCACTTTAAAGTATATTTTTTTATTTAATTTAAAGGGTTTATTAATTTTTGATAAATTATTAAAATTTAATCATAATGTCAAACACATAATTACCCGGTAAATAATTATAGTTTTATTTAGACAGTGGATTATGGTGGTGCTGTATATTTGCCATAAGAAAATTTAGCTTAGAATATTACAAATTTTGATGCATTGGTTTAACCCATACTGCATCTGATTGTCTTTTCTTCCACCGGCTGAACATTTTTTTAAAAAACAAAAAAAATAATAACCGAATGCTCCAGAAAAGACAATCAGACACAGCATTAGTTGCTTGTAATGCAGCCAAGATTTGATATGATAATTTTAAATTCTATGGATAATTATTAATTTGTATTTATTAGCACCTAGATCTTAAAGCAGCCTCCATTAAAATTTTGATAAAGCATTGTCTTGGTATCCTAAACTATTCCAAGCTCGGGATATTCCGCCTTCGGATAATAATACATAACTGCGGAAATATTTTCATATGAAATAAAAAGTGGCTTAACTGGGTGTCAAAAATATCGAGGAATGATCACCTATCCTAATTTTGTTTCAAACAGTTGCTTATGAAATTTTAAGCGCGGCTCTGATTTTCTGAAATGCTTCTTCTTGTGATCGCCTATTAGGACAAAGAAAATCAACCGATGGAAATTTGAAATTCGTTGTCCTTAAGTGAAGGCTATGACGAAAGCGAGGATTACTACGAAGTCTGTTTCCTATTTCGACAGGGATATCTTCCCATTCAATACTTGATATTTCAGAAAAACTTAAAACCACTCCATTGTTTGCCTTCCCTATATAAACTTTTTGGTGAGTATTATCGATTATAAAACCTATTTTTGTCATATCATTATAACAAAAATATTCATCTTTTAAGCCGTGTTTTAATGCTATAGATTCAACAATCACATTGGCTGCACGTTTAGCAAAAAAACTATAAATTCTTAAAAGAATCACCGATGAAAGTATACAAAATAAAATTGAAACAAATATACCAATTTCAAAGCTATCCGTAACGTGTATAACCATGACAAAAGCTGCCATTCCAATCCAAGGAAGAATAAAAAAAACCCAAACAACAAGAAAAGTTATTTTAAAAAAAGCTGACATAATTATATCCTTTTTAAATTGTTTGGCTATGATGTTTAACAGAAATTTTCATTACCAAACCACTATAATAGGTGCCTAATGCGTAGTCAGCAACGATTTGTTGCACCAGTGCGCCTTAAATTTGACTATCTTTCTGAAGGCGTATAACCTTCTCCATATTCAAAAACAGATATTTTCTTATATATAGACTACAACACAAATTTTGCCGGGCTTGTCCAACCACCGGATAAGATCGTGGTTCGTTCCTCACACAATCTATCCTTATTCGTTATGTGTTTCTTTCACTGCTTCTTGTTCTCAACGACCGCGGCTATGCGCCGTGTGGGGTTGCGAAGCTGCGTCTGTATCCCTCAACAAAATCAGCCTACTGGCTGTGAATCCTGCAAATCCTCCGAACTCCGTATGACGTGTAAGCAATTATTTTACACAGATTTTAAGTCTTCATAAAATAAATTGTTATATTTTCTGTCTGAATTGTGTTAAAAACATTAAATCCTTTTCTTTTATATATCTCCACGTTTTTGGGATTTGCTGTTTCAAGATATACGGGAATTTTATTTCCCTTTTTTTTAGCTAATGTTGGATTCATTAATGAACTTGCAAGTCCTTTCCCTTGTGCTTCAGGCAAAACACCGATTAAATGTAGGTGAAAATAACTTCCATTTTTTGGATATTGACTGTAAATTAATTTGTTCATTTTAAGTATTCTTATCGTACTCTTTATTCCAATACGGAAAAGAAAAGAGAGGTTCCTAAAAATATAGTTAAGGGAAATAATTTCTTCCTTCTCTGAATTCCACAAGGCAGTAGCCATATTGTCTTCACTAATATAAATCTCCCCTTTTCTTATTGTTTCTTCAAAAACATAATCTATCAGGATATTTAATTTGTTTCTATTTCTTGATTCCTCCAAATACCAATTAACTTGAGGATCGTTTTTAAAAGATACCGCTAAAATATTTGTTATAATGGTCTTATCTTTATGTTCTGCTTTTCTCATTATATGTCCTTTATTTTATAATATTTGCACATAATGCTGCTAATCAGCCGCGCGGCTTTTTGCGTCGGCTGAATTTGCCTTGTTAGCTTTATGATTTTTGATCTAGAAATTTGTTAAGATTATTAAACCCCGCCTTCATCACATCCGAATGATTTTTTTCAATAGGTAAAAAAGGGGCCAAAATTCGTAGCAACAATCCCGCAGGTTTAGTACGCCACCGAAAACTTAACTTCGTTTTACCATCTAAGTCTTTAAATTCCCATACAGATTCCCCCCGGAATGCACCTTCGATGTAATTTCCTTTGATCATTTCGTTCATTTTAATTTCAACTGTTTTTGTTGTGAACTTTATTGGATGCTTACCATGGACGGTTACATCGATGAGATCACCGACGCCACAAAGAGACTCTTCACAAGGCTTTAAAGAAAGATGCGGCATCCACCAGCTTGTTTTCCCACATGCTTCATCTTTGACTGCGTTAAAGACAACGTCTGGACTTGCATTTATTATCGCCTCGTCAGTGACATCATACTTTACCATTGTCGATCTTATACCTAAAAAGAATATAATTAGACATAGTATGATTAGAATTATCTTTACCTTTTTAAATTTATTTTTAATCATTTTATCCTCCTTTAGATAAAGAAAACATTGAAAAAGCTAACGCAAAAGTCAGGGGCAGACAGGGCTACCA
>JAGLHT010000049.1 GCA_023143455.1 Desulfobacterales bacterium | reverse complement strand
TAACCATCGATTTCAACACCCTTTATTAGAAAGCTATTCTCTTAGAAAAAATATGTTTGCCGAGGATTGTTGATTTTTCCGAATGTTGTTTGACATTGAAGCTAATAAAGAGTTAAAAGTATTAAAAATATAATATATAAAAAAAAGGGCGGTGGTTATGAAAAAATTATTTTTAATGTTTGTGATCTTATCGTTTTGTTCTCCCTTTGCTTATGCAACAGTATATAAATACGTTGATGATAATGGTGTCACTGTATACACTGATGATTTTTCTCAGGTTCCAAATAAAAATCGCAAAATAGCAGAAGAATTTGATGAGATAAAAACTACTTCTGATAGTGAAAAAACATTCAATAAAGATCAGGAAAAACCAAAAAAAGAAATTGATTATAACAAATTAAATTTTAATAAATTTAAAGAAGCTCTTGTAAAGAAAAGGGAAGCACTTGATAATGAAATATTGATTTTGAATCGTGAGAAAGAGGAATTATTAAAACTGGAAAAAACTGTAAGAACAAAACAAGGAAAAATAAAATATAAACAAAGAGCAACAGAGTTAAATGAAAAAGTGGAAGCATTTAATCAAAGGCAAAGAGATTTTTCAAAACAATTAGAAGAATATAATAATCGTTTTACAAAAGAATAAATACAGGAGGTAGAATGCGATCAATTAAATTTTTTTTTGTGATAGTAAGTATTTCATTTTTAGGGTTAATTCTTTCTGGGTGTGTTGGAATCACTAATCCACGCACTGATACTGCTAAGCCATCTTCCGTCCAAACTCCAAAGCCAAGTGAACCAACTGCTGTATATTATGAGTTTGAAGATGTGCTTGTCCCAACAGAACTTTCAATTGTTAATACAAAAACAATGGTTATAAGTACTCCGGATTTTGCTTCCGGTGTGCTTACATTGGAAGGACGGGTTGAAAAGAATTCTCTTTTTACTTTTTTTATGAATAATATGATGAAAGACAATTGGGCACTTGAGAGCAGTATTAAATCTCCGGGAGTTACTATTCTTGTCTTTAAAAAAGCAACAAGATGCGCTGTCATAACTTTTCAAGACACACAATTTAACAATACATCTGTACAGATTGGTGTAGCCCCTATAATTGGCTCCAACTAAAATAAATGAATTTTGAGAATAAAAATATTCTTCTTGGTGTTTGTGGTGGAATAGCTGCTTATAAGGTTTGTGAACTTGTGCGTCTTTTAAAGAAACAAGGCGCTAATGTTAATGTTATCATGACCAAAAGTGCCCAGTATTTTGTTGGTAAGACAACCTTTCAAGTTCTTTCTGAACAAAAGGTTTTAACTGATCTTTTTGAGGAAGATAGCCTCGGGATACAACATATTGAGCTTGCAAGCAATGCTGATGCTGTAGTTATTGCTCCGGCAACGGCTAATATTATTGCAAAACTTGCCACTGGCATTGCCGATGACGCTCTTTCTACAACTATGCTTGCCGTAAGAGCACCTGTAATGATCTGCCCGGCAATGAATAGTGATATGTATGAGAATTTACGGGTCCAGAGAAACCTTGATGTTTTGACAAATGATGGCTTTTATGTGCTTGAGCCTGATTTTGGTGAACTTGCCTGTAAAGTAACAGGTACTGGAAGATTACCTGATCCTCAATATATTATTGACAGGCTTGATTCATTTTTAGCTGTTAAGGATTTAAAAAATAAAAAAGTTCTTATTTCTGCCGGACCCACTATTGAGGCAATTGATCCTGTGCGGTATATAAGCAATCATTCTTCAGGAAAGATGGGTTATGAAATTGCCAGATCTGCTGAAAAGAGGGGAGGAGAAGTTACTCTTGTTTCAGGACCGGTTTCTCTTGATTCACCTGCAAATGTTGAACTTATTAATATAGAATCTTGTGATCAGATGGCAGAAAACATGCTTGAAAGAGCAAAGACTGCTGATATTATTATTAAAGTTGCGGCTGTAGCAGATTATAAGCCAACAGATGTTGCTTCAGAGAAAATTAAGAAAAAAGATTTAAAGAATGGATTTAATATAGCTTTTAAAGAAAATATTGATATTTTAAAGACCATTGGAAAAATAAAAACAAAAAATCAATTTTTAGTTGGATTTGCTGCGGAAACAGATGATCTTGAAAAAAATGCCTGTTTAAAAATGGAAAATAAGAACCTTGATATGATTGTTGCAAACCCTATCGGGGTTCCCGGTGCAGGGTTTAAAGAAGATACCAATAAAGTACAATTTTTTTATAAAGATGGCTCAAAGGAAGATTTTGCCTTAATGGAAAAAAAAGCTATTGCTGATATTTTAATAGATAGAATAGTTGCAAGAATTGGATAAAGATTGGAATCGTTAATAATATAAGTTGCATAAATTCATCTAAAATCATATTCTAAAGCTATATTGAGTAAAGATAACTAAAAGACAATTTGAAAAGGAGGCACCCAAATTGGAAATATTCGAGTATTTTACAGAAATTCGCCCAGATGGTTATTTGGCTGTGCCTAAAGAGGTTATTAAAAAGATTAATCTTAAGCCTCATTCTAAATTGCGTATATCTATTTTGCCAATTGAAACTGAAAAGAAAGGCTTAATTTGTTTTAGTGGAAAATGGCAAGATGATCGAGAAGCTAATAAAATTGTAGAAGATCTTTATAACTCCCGAAATAAGAATACACGTTCTCAAAGAATAAAATTATGAGTGATCACTATCTTATTGATACTGATATTATAATCTACTGGCTGAAGGATACATACCCTAAGATTAAGGATAAAATTGGGCAAAGTAAGCAAGAATTGGATAAAGATTGGAATCACTATTAAAGGATATCTCTCAGTATTTTGAATTTCTAAAGGAAATCGGGCAGGAAAGGTTCAATATTTCAGACGAATCTAAAAATGCTATAGATGAATGGGAACTTTCATCTGAGGGTGACAACAATTCAAGAATCTATATTATTGATAGCAAATCTACTTTTTTTGTCGGAGAACCAGGTAAACTTTTAATAAAAATATTGCAGGCAATGAATCTTACAAAAGAATCTGTCTGTATATGCAATTCTTCTTTCCCCAATGCTTTAAAGAGTCGATTAAAAAGGGTAAAGCCTGAGATTATCATAACTCTTGGAAAAGAATCTGCTGATTTGCTTTTGGATAATAATACATCCAGCGGCCCAACATTTAAATTTTTACGTGGCAGATTTCATGATTTTTGTGGTATAAAAGTTATGCCGACCTGGCATCCTTTATCTCTTCTTATTGATGAGACAAAAAAAAGAGATGTTTGGGAAGATATGAAAATTGTTATGAAACATTTTGGATTATAATGCTTTTAAATTCCTTCATAGATATATTTATAGATACATTAGCTGCTGAGAAAGGGTATTCTGTGCATACCTTGCGAGCTTATAAAAAAGATGTCGATGACTTTGTTCAGTTTTTTTTTGGAGAAGATGATTTTTCAATTGAGTCGTTAATAAATCTTTTGCATGAGGAATCAAGGAACCCTGTAAGAGAGTATCTTACAGAACTTGTAAAATCGAAAATGAAAAAACGTTCAATTGCACGAAAACTTTCAGGGTTAAATACTTTTTTTGATTATCTTGTTAAAATAGGAAAACTTAAATTAAATCCGGGCAATTCAATTGTTATTCCAAAGTTTGAAAAAAGTATCCCGCATTTTTTAAGTATAGATGATCTTTTCAGACTGCTTGATTCGATCAAAACAGATACCTGGCTTGAAAAAAGAAATCTTGCAATATTTGAAACTTTTTATTCGACAGGAGTACGTGTTTCTGAGATTCAAGGGTTAAATTTAAAAGACATTGACTTTAATAACAAAATGATAATAGTTACTGGAAAGGGTTCAAAACAGAGGATAGTTCCTATTGGCACAAGAGCACTTGATGCTATAAAAGAATATAGACTTAGTTTCCCAAAAGATTTTATTCCTTTGTTTTTAAATAAAAATCATACAAGGCTTTCTTCAAAATCAATAGGTCGGATTTTAGAAAAGCTTGTTATAGAGTGTGGTCTTAATGTACCGGTATCTCCGCATACATTGCGCCATTCTTTTGCAACACATATGTTGGATTCCGGTGCTGATTTACGTGGAATACAAGAGATTCTAGGACATGCAAGCTTGTCTACAACACAAGTTTATACACATGTGAGCATGGAAAAATTAAATCAGGTGTATGACAAAGCACACCCCAGAAGTTAATTAGAGGAATATTATGACTGAAAATTTTCATGGAACAACAATACTTGCGTTACGCCATAAAAAAAAGGTGGTGGTTGCAGGTGATGGTCAGGTAACACTTGGTAATACAATAACAAAGCATAAGGCAAAAAAAGTAAGAAGAATATATAATGATAAAATTATAGTCGGGTTTGCAGGTGCTACAGCGGATGCCCTTACTCTTTCAGAAAAACTTGAGAAAAAACTTGAAAGATACAATGGTAATTTGACCAGGGCAGCTGTTGAACTTGCAAGGGAATGGCGTACTGATAAATATCTAAGACGTCTTGAAGCTATGATGATTGCAGCCGATATCGATAATACCTACTTGCTTTCAGGAAACGGTGATGTGATTGAACCAGATTATGGTGTTATAAGCATTGGTTCAGGGAGTGCTCCGGCACAAGCTGCTGCGAGTGCTTTGATGGAGCATACAAAGCTTGATGCAGTAAAAATTGTACAAGAGGCAATGAAAATTGCAGCTTCAATATGTATTTATACTAATTCAGAAATAACAATAGAAACCATATAAATTATAGAAAAGATTAAATGATGAAAGATTTAAAACCAAGTCAGATTGTAGATGAACTTAATAAATATATTATAGGTCAGGATAACGCCAAAAAAGCTGTAGCAATAGCTTTGAGAAACAGATGGAGAAGAATGCAGCTTGATCCGGAATTACAAGAAGAGATAGCTCCTAAAAATATTATTCTTATAGGTTCAACAGGTATAGGTAAAACTGAGATTGCAAGAAGACTTGCTAATTTGACAGATTCTCCTTTTTATAAGGTAGAGGCTTCAAAGTTCACTGAAGTTGGATATGTTGGACGAGATGTGGAGTCTATGATTCGGGATCTGGTTGAACTTACTGTGAATAGACTGAAAACAAAAGAACAGGAACGAGTTCAGGAAAAAGCATGTCAAATTGCCGAAGAAAGAGTGCTTGATTTGCTGCTACCTCCAAAGGAGAAACAATCTTTGGATTCTAATTCAGAATTTGATAATTCAGGTGCTAATACAAGAAAAAAACTTAAGACAATGCTTCAAAACGGAAAACTTGATTCAAGAGAAGTGGAATTGGATATAAATGATACTTCTTCACCAGTTATAGAGATATTCTCAAATGCAGGCATGGAAGAAATGGGTGTAAACATGAAAGACATGCTTGGAAATCTTATGCCAAAAAATACAAAGAAACGCAAAATTAAAGTCGTTGACGCCTTAAAAATTATTGCCCAAGAAGAGGCTGCTCACCTGGTGGATATGGAAAAGGTGAAAACTGATGCAGTTCATATGGTGGAACAGTCCGGGATTATATTTTTAGATGAAATAGATAAAATTGTAGGAAAAGGCAATTCAAATAATCCTGATGTTTCAAAAGAGGGTGTACAAAGAGATTTGCTGCCAATAGTTGAGGGTTCATCTGTTCCAACAAAATATGGAATAGTAAATACAGATCATATTCTGTTCATGGCATCAGGAGCATTTCATATGAGTAAACCTTCTGATCTAATACCTGAACTCCAGGGCCGTTTTCCAATACGAGTTGAACTCCATTCTCTTGGAAAAAAAGAATTTGCTCAAATACTTACAACTCCTAAAAACGCTCTTTTGCTTCAATACATTGCACTTTTAAGGACAGAAGGAGTAGAGCTTTCATTCACAGATGACGGTGTTGATAGAATCGCTGCTATTGCAGAAGAAGTTAATAATACTACGGAAAATATTGGCGCAAGAAGGCTTCATACGCTTATGGAAAAATTATTGGAAAACATTCTTTTCCAAGCACCGGATGTAAAAGAAAAAAATATAGAAATAGATGCTGGATTTGTGGATAGCCAGCTTAAGGATATAGTAGAAAACGAAGATTTAAGCAGGTATATTTTATGATAGATAAAAGCAATATTCCAAAAATACTTATTGAATCCTTGCCTTATATTAAGAAATTTTCCGGCAAGAGAATTGTTATTAAATATGGCGGTCATGCCATGGTTGATGAAAAATTAAAAAAGGCATTTGCAAGTGACATAGTACTTTTAAAATATATCGGTATTAACCCTATTGTAGTGCATGGTGGTGGACCTCAGATAAATAAAGTCTTAGATTCCATGGGAATCACATCAAAGTTCATACGAGGCATGAGATATACTGATGGTGAGACCATGGATGTAGTTGAAATGGTGCTTGGTGGAAAAGTAAATAAAGAGATAGTTGCAAATATTAATGCCGAGGGTGGCAAGGCTGTTGGGCTAACTGGAAAAGATGGCTCCTTGATTATTGCAAAGAAGATGAAGATTTATCAGGATCATGGAGTTGATAAACTACCAGAGATAATTGACCCTGGAATGGTGGGCGAAGTATCCCAAATCAACCCGGATATTATTTACACGCTTGCAGATCATGACTTTATTCCTGTTATTGCACCTGTCGGTGTAGGAAAAGATGGAGAGACTTACAATATTAACGCCGATCTTGTAGCCGCCAATATTGCTTCTGCCATTGGTGCTGAAAGACTTATTCTTTTAACTGATGTTGATGGGGTTTTAGATTCTGACAACAAACGTATTTCATCTTTAGCCTTTAAATCAGCCCAAGATATGATTTCAGAACAAGTTATACATGGCGGCATGATACCAAAAGTTGAATGTGCTTTAGAAGCTATTAAAAAAGGTGTAAAAAAATCCCATATTATTAATGGAAAAATTGAGCATGCTGTTTTGCTTGAGCTTTTTACTGACTCAGGAATAGGCACTTTGTTTTTTAATGAATGATCAATAGATTTGGATAAATAGATATGGATACAATAAAAAAAACAGATCAGAATATAATAAATACTTATGCAAGGTTTCAAAAAGTTTTTGTTTCAGGTGAGGGTTGCGTCTTAAAAGATGAAAATGATAATTCTTATATTGATTTTTTAGCAGGGATTGCAGTGTGCAGCCTTGGACATTGTCATCCAAAAATAACAGAAGCGATTTGTCACCAGGCATCAAAACTTGTTCATGTTTCAAACCTTTTTTATACTCAACCCCAGGCAGAGCTTGCGTCTTTGCTTGTTGAAAAAAGTTTTGCCGACAAAGTTTTTTTTGCAAATTCAGGAGCAGAAGCAAATGAAGCTGCCATTAAACTTGCCCGAAGATATTTCCAGGTTCAAGGTGATAAAAATAAATTTAAAATTATTACATTGGAGAAATCCTTTCATGGAAGAACCATGGCAACGTTATCTGCAACAGGTCAGGACAAAATAAAACAAGGTTTTGATCCTGTTTTAGAAAAATTTATTCATGTTCCTTTTAATGATATTGATAGTTTAAGAAAATGTATTGATCAAAGCTATGATAATGATTCAAAAAATTCAAATATCTGCGCAATAATGCTTGAGCCGGTGCAGGGTGAGGGTGGAGTAATCCCTGCTGACAAAGATTATTTGAAGGAAGTAAGAAAACTTTGTGACGACAATGATATCTTTCTTATCTTTGATGAAATACAGACTGGAATTGGAAGATGCGGCAGATTATTTGCCTATGAAGAATACAATATTGAACCTGATATTATGACCCTTGCAAAAGCCCTGGGCAATGGTTTGCCCATTGGAGCAATGCTTGCATCCAAAAAAGCAAAAAAGGGTTTTGATCTCGGAAGCCACGGGTCAACTTTTGGTGGAACTCCTTTAGTAACTGCTGCTGCCATTGAGGTTGTAAAAATAATAAGTGATCCTGATTTTCTTGCAAAATGTCGAAATAAGGGTGAATATTTTAAACAAAAACTTTTTGTTCTTAAAGAAAAATATAGATTTATTAAAGATATTCGCGGTATGGGTCTTCTTATTGCTCTTGAATTTGAAACTGAAAGTGATAAGAAAATAGACGCTGCTGATATTGTTAAAAAGTGTATGGAAAAAGGCTTTATTATTAATGGAATTCAGGGTAATATTTTACGATTTGCTCCACCATTGATTGTTGAAGAGAATCAGATAGATAAGCTTGTTCAATGTCTTGATGATATTTTAGCAACAGAGAACCAATAAGGAGATTTAGTATTGAAAAAAGACATAATTTCACTTCTTGATCTTACAAAGAATGATTTTGATATTTTTTTTAAAAGAGCTTTAGAATTAAAAAAAAGATTTAATCAGGGAATAGTTGATATGCCTTTGAAAGGCAAATCCCTAGGATTGATTTTTGATAAACAATCAACCCGTACAAGGGTTGCGTTTGAAACTGCAATGATACAACTTGGAGGCCATCCAATTTTTATGCGGTCTCAGGATACTCAGGTTTCAAGGGATGAACCTGTAAAAGATACAGCCAGGGTTCTTTCCAGATATATTGATTGTCTTGTAATGAGAACATTTGATCACTCACTTGTTGAAGAATTTGCAGCAAACTCTTCAATACCTGTGATTAATGCCTTAACTGATTTTTTCCATCCATGTCAGATATTGAGTGATTTAATGACTATTATTGAAAAGAAAAATAGTTATGATAATGTGAAAATTGTCTGGGTAGGTGATGGCAATAATGTAGCAAATTCCTGGATTAATGCTGCAAGTGTTTTGGGACTTGACCTTGTTGTTGCTTGCCCTGAAAAGTATTCTGTAAATAAGGACATTGTAAATAATGCTCTTAAAAAAAATAAACACAATATTGTTTTTACAGATGATCCCAAGACTGCTGTTAAGAATGCTGATGTTATTTATACTGATGTCTGGGCAAGTATGGGTGAAGAGGAAGAAACAGATAGAAAACATAAAGCTTTTCAAGGATTTCAGGTAAACAAAGAGCTTGTTTCAAAAGCAAAAGATGATGTCATTGTAATGCACTGCCTTCCTGCTCATAGAGGAGAGGAAATCGCTGAAGATATTTTAGAAACCAAGAATTCAGTTTTTTGGGATCAGGCAGAGAATAAAAGGCATATGCATAAGGCTATACTTGAAACACTAATAATTCATAATACAAAATTAAGGGGTGTACAAAGTGGTTGATGTGAAAAAGGTTGTTCTGGCATATTCAGGCGGACTTGATACTTCTGTAATTTTAAAGTGGTTGATTGAAACCTATAAATGTGAAGTTGTGACTTTTACAGCAGACTTGGGCCAGGAAGAAGAGCTTGACGGGCTTGAAGAAAAGGCAATTTCAACGGGTGCTGTAAAAGCCTATATTGAGGATTTAAGAGAAGAGTTTATTAAAGATTATGTTTTTCCGGCCTTTAGAGCAAATGTAATATATGAAGGCCAGTATCTTCTTGGTACTTCCATAGCAAGACCTCTTATTGCAAAAAGACAGATTGAAATTGCAAATAAAGAGGGCGCAGATGCAGTAAGCCACGGGGCAACGGGAAAAGGCAATGATCAGGTTCGATTTGAGCTTGGTTATTATGCTATGAACCCTGAGATAAAAATCATTGCACCTTGGCGGGAATGGGATTTAACCTCAAGAACCCGGCTCATGGAATTTGCAAAAAATCATGATATAGAAATACCCCAAACCATTAATAAACCATTTTCCATTGACAGAAATATGCTCCATATCAGTTATGAGGGCGGAGTGCTTGAAAATCCCTGGACTCCGGCACCTGATGAACTATATGTAATGTCAGTAAGACCTGAAGATGCTCCTGATACTCCGGAAATTGTCGATATTACATTTAATAATGGTGATCCTGTTGAAATAAATGATGAAAAATTGACTCCTGCAAAGCTTTTTAAGAAACTTAATCAGGTTGCAGGAAGAAATGGTATTGGAAGAATAGATATTGTTGAAAACAGGTTTGTTGGCATGAAATCAAGAGGTGTCTATGAAACTCCGGGAGGCACAATTTTAAGAGTGGCTCATATGAATATGGAATCAATTACGCTTGACAGAGAAGTTGCTCATTTAAGGGATTCTCTTATTCCAAAGTATGCAGAGCTGATTTATAACGGTTTTTGGTTTTCGCCTGAAATGAAGATGATACAGAATATGATTGATGATACACAAACAGATGTTTCAGGGAAAGTAAGACTTAAACTTTATAAGGGTCAATGTTACGTATTGGGCAGGGAGTCTGACAATTCACTCTATGATGAATCCTTTGCCACATTTGAAGATGATAGTGTTTATTCCCAGAAAGATGCAGAAGGCTTTATTAAACTTAATGCATTGAGATTCAGAATTAGAGAGCTTTGCCGTAAAACAAGAAAAAAATAAAAGAGGATACAATGTCTGAAAAACTTTGGGGCGGTCGATTCTCAGAAAAAACTGACAAATTGGTTGAAAAAATCAACGCATCAATTCATGTGGACAAAAGGCTTTATTCAAAAGATATTAAGGGAAGTATTGCCCATGTGAAAATGCTTGCTCACGAGTCCATCATTACAGAAGATGAAGCGGCTACAATTGTTAAAGGACTTTTAAAGGTTCACGCTCAGATTGAAAACGGCGAGATTGAGTATTCAGATGAACTTGAAGATATTCATATGCATGTGGAAGATGCTTTGGGGAAAATCACAGGAGAAGTAGCAAAAAAACTTCATACTGCCAGGAGTCGTAATGATCAGATTGCCTTAGATGTAAGGATGTATTTAAAGGATGAGATCAATAATATAATTGATTTAATTATTGGACTTCAAAAAACAATTGCCCAAAAAGCCCATGATAATATTGATGTTGTAATGCCCGGATACACACACCTTCAAAGAGCTCAGCCCTTGCTTTTTTCCCATCATTTAATGGCATATTATGAAATGCTTAAAAGGGATAAACAAAGGTTTGAGGATTGCTTTAAGCGAACCGATGTTATGCCTTTGGGCGCAGCAGCTTTAGCAGGAACAACTTACTCTGTAAACAGAGAATTTGTAAAAGAATTGCTCGATTTTTCACGTATCTCAGAAAACAGCATAGATGCAGTCTCAGACAGAGATTTTGTTGTAGAATTTATTTCTAGTGCTTCTATTGCGATGTTACACCTTTCACGTTTTTCAGAAGAATTGATCCTATGGTCTTCATCTGAATTTGGTTTTATTACAATATCTGATGCTTTTACAACAGGCTCTAGTATTATGCCCCAGAAAAAGAACCCGGATGTTGCAGAGCTTGTCAGGGGAAAAACCGGAAGGGTTGTTGGTAACCTTATGGCAATTATCACTTTACTTAAATCTCTGCCATTGGCATATAACAAGGATATGCAGGAAGATAAAGAACCATTGTTTGATACTGTTGATACATTAAAGATTTGCCTTGATGTTTATTCTCGCATGATTCCTAATATTAAAATCAATAAAGAAAAAATGCTTGAGTCCTGTAGCAAAGGATTCATGAATGCCACTGACTTAGCAGACTATCTTACAGTAAAAGGAGTGCCATTTAGAGAATCACATTCTCTTTCAGGTAAGCTTGTTGTCTATGCTCTTGAAAATAAGAAAGAGCTTCAAGACCTTTCTTTAAAGGAATTCAAAAAATTCAGTTATCTGATTGAAGATGATTTGTTTGAATATCTAACCATTGAAAGTATGATTAAAAGAAGAAAATCATATGGCGGGACATGTTATGATAATGTGAAAAACGCTATAACAAATGCTTTTGATGAACTAAAATAAGAATAAAGCAAACACAAAATTATGAAAAATCACATAAAAACATTTAAAAAGTTTAATCTATGTTTAGACCTGTTAATTTTTGCACTGCTATTGTCTGGGCTTTTATTCTTTAGTTGTGGGAAAAAAGGGCCTCCTGAAATGATAAAAAACGTCCAGGAAAAATTAAGACCTGTTGAAAATATAAGATATCAAATTCAGGACAACAATATTCTGTTAAAATGGGAGTCAAATTATAAGCAGACCATAGAAGGCTTTGAGATATTCATGGCAAAACAGGATATAAAAAAATGTCAGGGATGCCCTGTGGTCTTTATAAAAATTGATTTCCTTTCTTCTGATGCGAATCAATATCAAAAAGAGCTTAAAAAAGGATACCGATATTTTTTCAAAATAATAACCTCAGGTGCAAAAGATATAAAAAGTATTGATTCTGAAACTATTAAAATTGAATTTGAGTAATGACTACTCCTGAATTAAAACCTGTGGCTGTTTATATCTCGCTTGGTTCTAATTTGGGTGACAAAAAAAGAAATCTGTTATCAGCAATAAAGTTTTTAAAAGAACATGATAAAATAAGGATAATAGACATATCTCCTTTTTACAGAACAGAGCCTGTGGATTACCTTGATCAGGACTGGTTTGTTAATGCTGTTTTGAAGATTGAAACATTATTAATACCCGCACAATTATTAGATGTTTTAAAGAAGACAGAAATTAAATTAAAACAAGGGAAAAAAAGCATTAGATTTGGACCTAGAATAATTGATCTTGATATTATTTATTATGGTGAAATGATAGTTAATACCAAAGAACTTGTTATTCCGCATCCAAGAATGCATAAAAGATGTTTTGTGTTAAAACCGCTTTGTGATATAGAAACTGATATTGTTCATCCTGTTTTTAAGCGTAAATCTAAGGAGCTTTTGGATGAACTTTTAAATAATTTAGATAATCAAAAAGTAATTTTGATTAATAAGGAGGAGTAAAGTGAAGTTTTTTATTGATACTGCAAATATTGAAGAAATTAAAGATGCTAATGATATGGGTATGGTTGATGGCGTGACAACTAATCCATCTTTGATTGCAAGAGAAGAAGGCGAGTTTAAAGATATTATCAGAGAAATTTCAGGCATTGTAAATGGTCCTGTTAGCGCAGAAGTGATTAGCCTTGATTATGACGGTATGGTTAAAGAGGCAAAAGAGCTTGCAAAGATTGGTGATAATATTGCTGTGAAAATACCAATGACAATTGATGGGTTAAAAGCTGTTAAGACTCTTACTGACCTTGGTATCAAAACAAACGTTACTTTAATTTTTTCAGCTATCCAGGCACTTATGGCTGCAAAAGCAGGTGCTACTTATGCAAGTCCCTTTGTAGGAAGACTTGATGATCTTTCAGAAGATGGTATGACATTGATAGAAGAAATTGTTGATATTTATGATAACTATGGATTTGAGACTGAAGTTATAGTCGCAAGTATCAGAAGTGCTCTTCATGTTAAAACTTCAGCTTTAATGGGAGCACACATTGCAACAATACCTCATAAAATTTTGAGCAAGCTTGCATCTCATCACATGACTGATAAAGGAATTGATGCTTTTATGAAAGATTGGGAAAAGAAACGAGATAAATAAAATTATGACCTTTTATGAAAAATATAAAAAAATTGTTTTTACTCCGAATTTTCTTACTTTATTAAGAATCTTTGCAGTGCCTGTGCTAATATTGTTTTTATTGTTTGACAATAAGGTTACTACATTCCTTGCTGCTTTAGTTTTTTCAATTGCTTCAATAACAGATTACCTTGATGGATATCTGGCAAGAAAATATAATCTTGTTTCAAGCTTAGGGAAAATGCTTGACCCATTAGCTGATAAACTTTTGATCTCATCTGTATTTATAATGCTTGTATCCCTTGATTTTATGCCTGCCTGGATTGCGTGTATTATAATCGGAAGAGAAATTGCTGTAACAGGGTTAAGAAGTATTTTAGTCGAGCATGGAGAAGATGTTGCAGCAAGCAAGCTTGGAAAATATAAAACAGGTTTTCAGATTGCTGCTGCCATACCATTAACATTGCATTACAACTACTTTGGAATTGATTTTACAGCAATTGGGATGATCATGCTTTATGGTGCTCTGATATTCACACTTTGGTCGGGGATTGATTATTTTTTAAAGTCCAAAAAATTATTACGTTTTTAAGTTAAATATTGACAATCAAACTATTTCTCTGTATAAATATTGCTTGTCTAACTGAGCGGGAGTAACTCAGTGGTAGAGTGCGACCTTGCCAAGGTCGAAGTCGCGAGTTCAAATCTCGTTTCCCGCTCCATTTTTTTAGGCGGCTTGGCCAAGTGGTAAGGCAGCGGCCTGCAAAGCCGTTATTCTCCAGTTCAAATCTGGAAGCCGCCTCCAATAAATGACAAGGGTTTTGAAGTTCCGGAATGGGGATGATATATTTTTTTCTGATTTTCAGAGCTGAGAACAACAATATAACCAACCCCATCTACTCCGAGAAAATTAATTCTATTTTTTGAATGTATCAAACCATTTAGTCAGTACACTCTGGTTTAATTTTGCTATTGCCTCCATTTCACCGGCATCAAGCCAAACTCCATTACACCCCGAACATTTATCTACTTCAATATCTTTATAGTTAATTTCAATCAAATTCATTCCACATTTAGGACATTTCATAAAGTGCAACTCTTTCAGCTTTTTTTTCTCCGCACTATCCATTTCAATTTGTTTTTCTCCCTCACGCTTTTTCTTCTCTTCAAATTCTTTACGTGCATAATATTCATCTTCTCTTTCACTTGGTTTCACTGGCATGTCCAACTCCTTAAATCAATTTTTTATTTATAAAACACTGGGTAATCCCGATAGTCTCCTATATTAAATCATATTTTTAATTACATCTACTACTATTATCTTTTTACAGCAATTATCGGCGAATCATATTCAGCAATTAATTTGAACCTGCCCTGTAATAGTGGTCAAAAAGATTTATAAACGCTTGGCGGTGCGCAACAGCTTGATATTTCAAAGCAAAGGATTGTTCAGGTTAGTGCTTTTTGGGAACTGTATCAAAAAAATTAAAACATCTGCTGATTCGTATTAAATGATTCTATTCCTTGCCATGGGTCCTTTTCGAAATGTGCAGGATGTGCATGCATCATTTTAAGGATTTTATCTACTACCTGGATTTTGTGATTTATAATAAAATCTTTGTCTGCATTAATATCAGATAATTTTTTTCGATCTTTGTCTGTCAAAGATGGCAGATTGTTGAGTTTCCGGTTACCATTTTCAATTATAAAAAAATCTGTTTGAAATTGTCCCTGGAGTTCTTTAAAATTTTGCCTCGCTTCAGTTAAGGATTGAAACTGTTCTTTAATTGTTTTTGCATTAGGACAATTGAATTCATTATGAAGGATATTTTGATATTTTTTTAAAAAAATCGATTTTAAAGCAATCATTGGATTGCTGTAAGAATTCATAATTTCATATACTCTCACTTTTTTCTGCAAGCCCTTTGGTACAACAGTACCAACCTCTCTTGCAAAAATATTTCTCTTTATTATATTCTCTTTAATAAGTGAAAAAAGCCCTTTAATATCATCAATGGAATTATAATCCAGATTGTTTGAAAACAGGTTTTTTTCTGGGATTCCGGTAAGTGTGTTTTCGCCCACTAGAATTGGAACCTTATAATCTTTTGTTAGTTTTTCAAGTCTGCTTGCCATATTAACATATCTGCCAATAACAGTATCACTCATCTTTTTTTCAAAGCCAATGTTTCCAATATAGCTTTCACCAGTGGCTATTCCTACTCCATTGGTGACAAGCTCAATTTTATCTTTCCCCGAATAAGTAAATGAAAGTCTTTTTCTATTAAAAGAATTTAATTTATATCTGCTATCAATTGCTGCAAGAACTGCATGGTAACTATCATCAAAGGTTGCAAAAATTGCATCTCCAATATAAGAGTGGATTTCTCCCTCCATATCAATTATTGGGCCTGCGATTTTTTTATAGTATGATGCTAAAAAAGGCCCCAGGTCATCACCAAGTATTTCACTTATTTGTGTGAAATTTCTAATGTCAGAGAAATAAAGGGTTTTGACTTGTTTTTTTGTTTTAATTTCAGGGTCCTGGTCATTTACCATGATTATTTCTGCATTTTTTTTAGAAACAAATTTTAAAAGACGTCTATTAATCCTGGTTTCTTTTTCTTTTTGTACTTGTAATTCAAACAACCGTTTGTTTGATATATTTAAAAGCTTTTCAAAGGAGATTGATATGTCTAAAAGGCTTTCATAGGATTCATCTCCTTTAAAAAAGAGTCTGAATCGGGCAAAAATTTTTCCAAATAGAGATTTTTTATTGCTTTTCATGTAGTATTATTTTTTCTCAAAGCATTATAGAATTCTTTTTGATTCGCATTTTATATTTATTTAACTATTGAATAAGTTTTATAAAGTCAAGGGGAATCAATACGCAGATCTAAAATTATATAATAAAAGGTTTTAAACAGGATTGATAATTAAGGAATTGTTATGGTAAATAAATATTAGTTTATTGGCTTGTTTTATATTATACAACATTTAAGAAAGGTAAAACTTTAATAATGATTATTCCCGTTATCCTTGCAGGTGGTTCTGGTAGCCGATTATGGCCATTGTCAAGAAAGCACTATCCAAAGCAGCTCATCGAACTTGTGAATGAAAACAGCATGATTCAGGGTACTCTTTTAAGGCTTGCTGGTCAAGATAATATAGGGCAGCCTGTTGTGATTTGCAATGATGAGTATAGATTTATGATTGCAGAGCAGATGAGAAAGATCAATATTGATCCTGCTCTTATAATTCTTGAACCTGTTGGTAAAAATACTGCATCTGCAATAGCTGTTGCTTCAATAATGATTGAAGCAAGATACGATAACCCTGTTTTGCTTGTTTTGCCTGCAGATCATTTGATTGAAAATGTTGCAAGCTTTCATGATATGATTGATTTGGGAAATAATGTTGCCAAAAAGGGGAACCTTGTAACTTTTGGTATTATTCCTAAAGAGCCTGAAACAGGCTATGGCTATATCAGGAAGGCAGATTGCATCCCAGGTTTTTCTAATGTTTATAAGATTGACAAGTTTGTTGAAAAGCCTATATTTGAAGATGCAAAAAAATATGTTGATTCAGATGAATATTGTTGGAATAGCGGTATGTTTATGTTTGAGACCTCAACAATATTACAAGAACTTAATAAGTATGCCTCTGATATAGTTGAAATTTGTCAAATTGCTGTCAATAAAGGAGAAGAAGATCTTGATTTTTTCAGACTCGATAAAAAAAGCTTTGAAAAAGCCCCATCTGATTCTATAGATTATAAAGTAATGGAAAAGACTTCCAAGGGAGTTATAATACCTTGTAATATCGGGTGGAGTGATATTGGTTCTTTTAATGCACTTTACCGCGCTCAAAAGAGTGATAAAAATCAAAATGTATTAAATGGTGATGTTCTGCTTGATGATGTGACAAACAGCTATATTAATGCAAAAAATAAGCTCGTGGCAGTGGTGGGAGTCAAAGACCTGATAATTGTGGAAACAAAAGATGCTGTTCTTGTTACCCATCAGGATAAGGCCCAGGATGTTAAAAAAATAGTTGAAAAGTTAAAAAAGAATAATAGGCCGGAAGTCGTTGTGCACTCCAAGGTTTACAGGCCTTGGGGATATTATGAAACCATGGATATCTCGAATAGATTTCAAGTGAAGAGGCTAACAGTCAATCCAGGTGCCAAGCTATCATTGCAAAAGCATTTTCACAGAGCAGAACATTGGACAGTGGTTGCAGGGTCAGCCATGATAACAAATGGTGATAAAGAAATGCTGTTAAATGAGGACCAGTCAACATATATTCCATTAGGTGTTGTCCATAGAATTAAAAACCCTGGAAAGATTCCGCTTGAAATCATAGAAGTGCAGTCAGGAAGTTATCTTGGTGAAGATGATATTGTAAGATATGATGACGTTTATGGACGAGGAGAACCTGATGTCTGATAGTATAATTCAATGTGTAAAAGGAAAATTTATTTTGGCTGTGCCAGGATTACCCGACCCAAACTTTGCCCAGAGTGTTACTTGTATATGCGAACACAATGAAACCGGAGCTCTTGGAATAATGATAAATAAATTGCATCCACTTCTTACAGGCAGAGAACTTTTTGAAGATATTGGTATTGATCATAATGAAGGAGTGGATAAAATAAAAATCCATTTAGGAGGTCCAGTGCAACCAAATGGAGTCTTTGTTTTGCATGGTCCTCCCTTTGACTGGCTGGATTGCCTGAAAATAACACCTGATCTTGGTTTGAGCAACTCTAAGGACATACTAGAAGCTATTGCAAAGCAAAAAGGCCCGGAATCATTTATTGTATTGTTAGGTTGCGCAGGATGGGGACCATTTCAGCTAGATAATGAGCTTCTTGAAAACGCATGGCTGAGTTGTGATATATCTGAAGAAATTGTTTTTGCCAATGATACTGGCATGAAGTGGGAAAAAGCCATGATGCTAATTGGAGATAATTAAAAACAATCATGGATCAAGCAAATAAGTTATTAAAAGATCTTTCTAAAAAAGCTTCCAGTCTTTACCAAATTATACAGAAAATAAAAAAAAACCCAGATTTTTATGACGAAGCCTGCAAAAAGTGGGAAGAAACATGCAAGCAAATACCTGATCAAATAAATAAAGATTCCATTAAAATTGCTGTAACAGGAACTATAAAATCCGGGAAAAGTACATTTGTTAATTCAATTTTCAAAGCTGATTTTTTAAAACGAGGTGCTGGAGTTTTAACTTCAATTGTAACAAAAATACAAAGGCAAGATGAACTTAGAGCGAAGCTTTTAATAAAATCATGGGATGAAATCAATCAGGAAATTGAAGAAGCACTTTTATCTTTTGATGACCATTATTCAAATGAAAATATACATTTTGATTTGAGAAGAGAGAAAGATAGAAAATTATTAAAAAAGATATATGAAAAGCTTTTAACCAAAAGATCGTTTGAAGATAATAAACGCAGACCAGAAATAATTTTATTTAATAATGCTCTGAAGAATTATAAATTCTGTAAAGATATTGTTAAGCCAGATGAAACATTGCTTGAATTAAAAAATGATAAATTTAATGAGCATATGGTTTTTACAGGTGACCCATCCAAAGCATTTTTTATTAAAGACGCCTTCCTTGAAATTAATTTTGGTAATATTGATAAAGATATTGAAATTGCAGATTGCCAGGGAATCGATTCTACAGATACTGTACAATTATCTAAAGTTTTAGAATATCTTGAATCATGCAATATAATAATATATCTCATAAGCAGTAGGACTGGATTACGAGAAGCTGATATGAGGTTTCTTTCAATAATAAATAAAATGGGAATAGGTGATAATGTAGTTTTTGTTGTTAATTGTGATTTGGGTGAGCATGAATCATTGAATGATCTGATAAGTGTTGAACACAAAATTGAGCAGGATCTTCTTTTTTTTAAACAAGACTTAAATTTTTATTCTTTTTCATCTTTATACAATCTTTTTAATCAAATTGGGCCTCAACTTTCTGTAAAAGATAAAAAACGACTTAAAGCCTGGGAAAGTGACAAGGAGATTATAAAATATTCTGATGGTGAAACAGAAAAGTTCTTTTGCGATTTTGATAACTGGATTAATAAAGACCGATTCAGGTTAATTTTTGCAAATCCCAATCAAAGATTAACAATTGTTGCCAAGGGTTTGCAGAAAAAAGTAAAAATTTTTTCTGATATTCTCTCCGATGATGGAAATATTGCAACTAAAGCCTTACAGGAATTAAAAGAGATACAGTCGGGTGTATCGAAAATTAAAGCCCTTGTTATAAATTCCATGCAGAGTATTGATCAAGATTTTAAAAAAGAAAACAATAAACAAGTAGATTCTTTTTTTAAACAAGGTAATAATTCAATAATTGATAATATTATCTTTTTCATTAATAATTATGTTATTGGGCTTAAACTATTTGAAGAGCAGATATTAACATTAGGCTTCCCTAAAGCTTTATATTTTGTATTTCAAGATTTTAAAAAAGAATTTGATTATTTCCTTGTTGAGAAAGTCAATCCTGAGCTTGTAAAGTTTGTTAAAGATCAGGACAAAGAGATAGAGAACCATGCTGTTTTTCTGTATAATACCTATAAAATGGATTTGTTTAATTTGTCTAATAAGCTTAGCAAAATGTCCCATGCATTATTTGATACAAGTGCTGATATTCATAAGTTAACTGATTTGCATGCTTTGAAAAAGAGGCTTGATATTAAACCTCCATCTGCTGTTTTTTTAACTCAATATAATGCAAGAATCAAAATAAGTTCTTTTACAGGATTTGGTCTTTATTCATTATTATTGATTTTGATTAAAAAACTTAAAAAAGAATCAAACATTGTTATGACTTCTGTATTAAAGAAGGCTTATTTAAGATTTAAAAAAGAAGCTTTAAGATCAATAAAATTACAGATTGAAGAATATAAACAAAAAGTCAAGGTAGAGTATTTTGATTTTTTGATTAAAGCTTTATCCCAAGAAATAAAAGAAATAATAATTGATCAGTTCCAGATTTATTCTGTTGAAATTAACAAAATTGAATCAATAATTAACAAAGAAAAATCAGAAAAAGATAAGCAAAAAGAGTCTTTGTTATTGATAACTAAAGATATTGAAGAAGTTTTACAAAAGCCTTAATCCTTTGCAATTATCATTGTTTTTAGATCATCTTTTGAAGATCATTGGGTCTAAAATCAAGATATGAAAATATTTTGATTTCCAGTATATAAGTGTTTTTTTCCATAGAATCAAAATGTTTAATAAATTCTTTGTTTGTAACATATTTTTTGTATATATAATCGAGGCGTTCATTAAGTGGTACAACACTATCATGCAGAACTCTTTTGTCTGAATAGTTAATTATCTCAGCCTCAGTCACAGGCGGGTTAGTATTATAATTATCTAAAAAAACATGTTGTCTAACAATATCGCCGGTTTCAGGGAATCCAAGTTCCGCAAGAAGTCTCGCCCCGGTTTCAGAATGTTTTTCTCCTGTGGTAAAACTCTGTGTTTTTGTAATGTCGTGCAATAACCCTGCAGATTTTGCTAACTTAATATTAAGTTCAGGAAAGGTTTTAATAAGATTAGAGCATAAGAGACTCGCTACAGAACGCACCATCATTGAATGTTTTATTATGTGATCCATCATTTTATTATCATTTATAATAATAAAACATTCTTTTTTGTCAGGTATTTTCATTTACTCTTCTTATATATTAATAATAAATACTATTGAAGTTATAACCTGTACTGATATTATAGAAAAGTTATTTTTTTAAAAAATTAAAGGTAAAAATTCTTATGTTGAAAAAAATTATTTCAGGGGGGCAAACAGGCGCGGATCAGGCTGCCCTTGATTCTGCTATTAAATTTAATATAGAACATGGTGGATGGGTTCCAAAAGGTAGGAAAACAGAACATGGTGTTCTGTCAGCTAAATACAAAATGGATGAGATGAAAACAGAAGACTATCGGGCACGAACACACCAGAATATTATTGATTCTGATGCAACTTTGATAATTGCTGGCGGCAACCTTACAGGCAATGGCATTCGTTTAAGAA
>JAGLHT010000048.1 GCA_023143455.1 Desulfobacterales bacterium | reverse complement strand
ATGAGGTCATATGAAATCGACTATACCTACATCCCCGAGCATTCTTCCTAAAAAGGCACAGAGAATCCCAATCAATGCAATGGTAATAAACAAACCAGATGTAAACAAAATTGAATATAATCCCGCCTGCCTTGGCTTGATCATCTTTTCCTGACCGGCAACGTAGCCCACAATCAGCGGAATAGATGCCAGGTGACAGGGACTGAAAAGAACGCTGATCATTCCCCAGGCAAAACACCCGGCTGCTGCCAGGACGATTCCCCCGGTCATCCATTGATTGACTGTTAAAAAAACTGAGTCCAGCATTGTTTTTATCCTTGCTCTTTGAATTCAGGCGTTACAACACCCATTTTTGTCAGTTGGTCAACAATGGATTTTTCATCAAGGAAGCCAACATGACGGTAAACTTCCTCACCATCTTTGTTAAAAAAAATCTGTGTGGGTATCACCCGAATTTTGAACCGGGATGCCTGCTGACGATTTTCCCATACATCAATAAAAACAATATTGGCTTTTTCTTTGTAGGCTTTCTCAAGCTTGACAAGAATCGGTGCCATTATTTTACAAGGGATGCATTTTTTAGCACCCAGGTCAATCATCGTTACCATCCCCTTAGCCGGAATACTTGAAAAATCTTGTGTAAAACCATTTGCTGAAAAAAACAACATGAATACAACAAACAAAATTATTGAATACTTTTTAGTTAGTGGCATACGACTGAGCTTTCCTTTATTAAGTGTTTCTTTAAATAAAACCAAGTAGATTATTAAATACCAAGCCATGCTTTTATATCATCTATTTTAGGCACTTTTCCAGTACATTTCACTTCTTTATCAATAATAACCGATGGGGTTCCAAAAACGCCATATGATGCAATTTTCATCATATCTGTTACTTTTTCCACGGTGGCATCCACCTTGTTTTCCTTAACCACTTGCTGAATTAATTTTTCTGTCTTATTGCATTTTGCACAGCCAGGTCCAAGAATTATTATTTCCATGATAAACTCCTTTACACTTATAAATTTTATTTAATATTTTTAAATAATCATATTGAATAAATAACCCACAAAAAGAATGCCGCAGGCAACTACTCCTACAAAAACAGCAATTAGTTTGGGTTTGAGCACTTTTCTTAAAATCACAATCTCTGGCAAAGACAAAGCAATAACACTCATCATAAAAGCCAGAACTGTTCCAAGTGCCGCTCCCTTTCCAAGTAGGGCCTCTACAACCGGAATAATCCCGGCAGCATTTGAATACATGGGGACACCTACAATGACTGAAAGGGGAACTGCCCACCATGACCCTTTCCCCATTATTGATGCCATTACACCTTGGGGCACAAAGCCATGAATTCCTGCACCTACTGCAATTCCTAGGATCACGTAAATCCAGACCTTGCCAATGATTTCTTTAACAGCATCCCATCCATAGACTAAACGGTCATTGAAAGTCATTTTCTCCTCTTCAATGGATACGGAAGTAACATTTGTCTGAGTCACCCAGTCTTCAATTTGACCTTCAAGTTTTAAGCGCCCTATAATCCAGCCTGCAAAAATCGCAATAAAAAGGCCGGTTCCCAAATAAATAACAGCCACCTTCCATCCCAGAAGACCATAAAGCAGACCCAAAGCGATTTCATTTACCATGGGTGCTGCAATCAAAAAGGAAAAAGTGACTCCAAGAGGAACGCCTGCTGTTACAAATCCAATAAACAAGGGTACGGCAGAACAAGAGCAAAAAGGAGTGACTATCCCTAAAAGGGCTGCCAAAACATTGCCAGCAAATTCACTTTTCCCTGAAAGAAATGCCCTGGTTTTTTCCGGTGTAAAAAAACTTCGGATGATACCAACACCAAAAACAACCAGAAATAAAAGCATCATGACTTTGGGGGTATCATACAAAAAAAATTCTATAGAAGCCCCCAAATGAGAGCCCTTTTTAAGGGGTAAAAGGCTATAAGTTGCCCATGAGGACAATAAAGGTAAAAAATGATATAACACCCACCAAACATAGACAGCTATTGCACCGATAAGAAAACTAAAAAAAACTGGGATATTTGTTTTGTTTACTCCTCTCATAGCATCCAATGTTGATTTTAATTTCATAACTCCTCCCAACACGCCTTATATGTGGTCATTTATCGATATAGTTCGATATTATTTTCCAACTATGCTCGCCCGATTAATACCCGGCAATATCTGGTTCAAATTTTTTATCTCGGTTTCATCATTCAACCAATGTTTTAAATTCCCAATCATATTGGCAGAATAAGGAGAATCACTCCCATCATCCAGTGAGTAGTTAACCCAAAGCCCATCTTTAAAACTTCTTACCAACCCGGCATCTTCCAAGAGCTTTAAATGTTTGCTGGCTGTGGATTGTGCAATACCAAGCGTCTCTTTGATCTCACATACACATAAGGGACGGGATTGAAGTATTTTCATCATCTTGACCCGATTGGGATCTGAAAGTGCTTTCATCACTTTTATAAATTGTTTCATTTCAACCTTCTATTTTTTTTAAGGTTTAAATCGTTATAGTTGAATATAACGATTTAAATAATATTTGTCAACACCTTGCATAAAAAATTTTAAAATGCTTGAATTAAAATTATGAGCGACAAAGAGCCCCAGACAATGGCAGACATTGCTAAAGAAAGAATTCTTACGGTGATTGATAGCTGCGCCGGTTCTTCCGGCTGTGATGTGTGTCGCCTTCATATGGACGAGGACTATCTTTTTTCCCTGAGGTGGGAAAAGCAGCAGTTGAAACCTTGAAACGCAATGGTGTTAATGTCTTTGTCCCTGGGATACAAATCAGATTTTCACAACCTGTCTCGCAAAATTGGTAACGCTTTATTTCAAAAACAGCCTATATAAAATAAAAAGGCGCTTGCAAATACAAGGCCTTTTTATCTCAAACAAACATCACTTTTATCCATTCAATATTTTTTTTGCACTTTCATTGTTCACATCAGACACATGAGGGATTCCTGTTTCAAGGGCGGTTTCCCTATTACCTGAAAAAATCTCATGGCGTGTGATTTGATTCAATGAAAATTTTCTTGCTCCGGCCATTAGCTGTTGCAAGCCACAGGCCAGCTTATCTGCCTGTGTGTAGAATCCAATAGCACCATAAGGAATGTTTTTCATTTCATCCTTACCTAATTTTTTCTCAAGATCATGGTAGCCTGCAAAAATTTCATCAACAGTTTTTCCAACTTCCAGAACAGTTTTCGGTAGTTCATTCCAGTTGCCATTTACTTTAGCCCGTCTCTCTGGATTGATGGCGCCCTCTATGTTTGATCCCAAAAATCCCGGAATCATAATCGCTCTTCCCATACAAATTAATTTTGTATAAGGAGCGCCTAGAGCCAATGCTTTAAAGATATGGTCTTCAAGGGCAAATCCGCCTGCAAAGGACATGTCCACAACATTTCTCCCTTTTGCAGATAAAATACTTGCATATTCATGGGCTTTTGAATGAAGGTTAATGGAAGGAACTCCCCAGCTCTGCATCATGTTCCACGGGCTCATACCTGTTCCACCACCCGAACCGTCAATCGTTAAAAGATCCAGTTCGGCATCTGTTGCAAATTTAATGGCCATTGCCAGTTCTTCCATGCCGTAAGAGCCGGTTTTTAATGTAATTCTTTCAAACCCGATGCCACGCAGATATTCAACACTTCCCATAAAATCTGCCTGTACCTGGCTGACAGTAGAAAGGTTAGTACCACCCAAACGGCTATGACGAGCAAAAGACTTAATAGCTCCGTTCTCGAATGCCTGCTGGACTTCAGGTAAAGATGGATCAGGATCAACCACATATCCTCGATCTTTTAAGAACATGGCATATTCAAGACTTCTTACCTGTATCTCACCACCAATATTCTTTGCTCCCTGACCCCATTTTAGTTCTATGATACATTTGGCACCGTATTTATCAACAACATATTCTGCAACACCATTTCTTGTATCTTCAACATTGAGCTGGACAATAATAGCACCATGACCATCGAAATACCTTAAGTAAGTATCAATTCTTCGGTCAAGTTCCGGCGCTTCAACAATTTTACCTTTTTTATCTGTCTGGGGCCCTATTTCAGAATTCTTGTCCACGCCCACAACATTCTCGCCTATAACTACTGGAATACCTATCAATGCACCACCAATGGCAAAAGAATCCCAATATTTTTCTGCAATCAAAGTTGATCCCAAGGCGCCTGTCATCATGGGCATTCGAATTTTTGTCTTAACCTTTTTCCCAAACTCGGTTTTAAGACTGACATTCGGGAAAACACAATCGTCGGGATTATTTGTCATATCACCGGTAAGTCCGGAAGAACCATATGCATACCCTTGAATTCTCAGGGAATTATATGACACTCCTACATGGGAGGTGTTGTTTGCACCGGAGGTAACCAGACCAAAGCTTCTTGGGTATAACAATTTTCGTCCAACCATGCTGGACAGCCATGTTTCACATTTTCCTTTACAGTCTGCCCTACATAGTGTGCAAAGACTTGATTCACAAGTATTCCCCCTATTTTTGGTTCCCAGGGCGTCATTTCCTTTTGAAAATCTCATTTCCATAATCCGAGCTCCTTTTTAGCAATTTGGTTACAAAGCTACATTTCCTCGTTGAAATGAATGCCTGAAAATACAAAAAGGCGTCTACCCCTGTCATATTTAGGGGTAGACGCCTTTGTCATTTGAAAAATTTATCTTTACGCCATTGTAGAAATAAACTGTCCTAAAAACGGATAATATCTTGAAATAAAATCAATGTCAACTTAATATTTATATAAAAAGACAATTTCAAAGGCTTCTCAATATCTAAGAAGTTTTTTTGATAATCCTTCTTGACATATAATAACATTTAAGCCAATAGGGGTTATTAAGGTCGGACATCATCACCCCTTTTGATGTTGAAGCATGAATGAATTTATTGTCACCAACATAAATGCCTATATGGCGAGGGTATGAAGGAGGTCTGAATATTACTAAATCACCGGGGCTTAATTGAGATTTTTTTATTTTAACTCCTTCTTTAAGAAACAATCTTGTTGATCTTGGTACTTTTATATTGAAAAGTTTTACATACATATAATGTGCAAAACCAGAGCAATCAATTCCTTTTTTGCTGTTGCCCCCCATTTTATGGGGAGTTCCTTCCCATTGTTGAAATTCCTTTAAAAGTATTTCTCTTATTGAATTGTTAGATACCCTTTGGGAGGAGTCTTTTTCAAAAGGTTGAGCCTTAGTACTTTCTTTACTAGAACATCCACCCAAAACCGGCAAAATGATAATAAATAGGAAAATGATTGTATTTTTTTTCATTTTTATTCAAATTATAGAGACTCGTAGTTACTAAAGCATTAGCCAAATGGGATATATTTAATCAGATAAAGAGTACTATATCCGGTAAAGAATAAAAAAGGAATATCCCATGTATGCGGAGAAAATGCTTCAGCCAAAGTCAACTGTATTAACTAAGAAGGCACTGATCATAGTAAATTCTATGTAATACAACTATAGGAGAATGTAAACGATAATATTGTCTTTAGAGGATCTTTTTTCTTTTGTCCAAGGATGGCGTTAGTAATTAAAAAAATGTATTTTACGCTTGACTTATTTTTAGTAGTTACTACAATAGTCACTATATGGAATTAAATAAAAATAGAAAGCCAAGAACAAAATATCATGGTTAACAATGATGTAAAAGACGCCTTAAAGGGCGGATTCCCAATATTCATCGGCTATGTGCCACCAGCCATTGCCTTTGGAATTTTAGCAAAAAGCTGTGATATCACTCTCTTGGAAAGCTTTTTGTTTTCAGCGGTTGTTTTTGCGGGTGCCAGCCAGTTTATTGCCTTGAACCTTTTAATGACCGGCATGGGACCAGGCGGGATTATATTAACTACTCTCCTTGTCAATTTCCGACATTTTTTAATGAGTGCTTATTTATCTACACAGATTAGGGAAATGGCAAAAAGATATATTTTCCTGATAGCATTTGGAGTGACTGATGAAGTTTTCAGTGTTTTATCATTTTCAAAAAGAAAACTTACAAAAGCCTTTGTCTTTATCCTGCAATTGTCAGCCTATTCCGGCTGGGTCAGCGGAACCATAGCAGGATATGTTTTAGGTGGATTTTTGCCGGAGATTCTGACAAAAAGTATGGGAATTGCACTTTATTCACTCTTGCTGGCTATTTTATTACCAGAACTCAAGACTTCTGCAAAAGCAGTGTGCCTGGTTATTGCTTCGGGTATTTTAAATACTATTTTAATCAAACTTGACCTGCTTCCAGATGGCTGGAATATCATTGTCTGCATATTAGTAATTGCCTTTGCAGGATCATTTTTTATTTCCCCAGAACCAAAAGCACTGAAACAAAAAAAACAAGGAGAAAAGATGCATGGATAATATTATGCTTTTAATACTTGGAATGGCAACCGTAACCTATGTTCCAAGGTTGGCGCCTTTTTTTTTAATCGGCAGCAATAAATTACCAAAAAAAGTGGGTGCCTTTTTAAAATGCATTCCTGTAGCAGCCATCGGAGCTTTAATTATTCCCGGTGTGTTCAATGCAGTTCCAGATGAACCTCTGGCAGTAGTTTGCGGAATGGGATTTGCAGCTTTAATTGGAATTTGGAGGGGCGGAATTATCATCCCGGTTATAGGGTCAGTTGCGACAACTTATTTAGTATTGCTGCTATTAGCATAGGAGGCTTTCTGAATATTATGGATAGTAGAATAAGTATCATGAATGATATGAAAAAACTGGGGTTTTCAGAGTATGAGTGCAAAGCATATTTAACCCTTTTAGAGGACTATCCATTAAATGGCTATGCATTGAGCAAAAATTCAGGCATTCCAAGATCCAGAATCTATGAAGTCTTGAAAAATTTAATCACTAAACAAATGGTCTTTGAACAGGCTGAAGAAAAAAATAAACTATATTACCCCATGGAGCCAGATATTTTTATCAAAAAGCTTAAAGAAAACTATCAAGCTGTATTTTCCAATATTTCTCAATATGCAGGGAACCTGTACAAAACAAAAAGACAGGATGATAAACTAGTTGTCATTAAAGGAAGGCAGAATATTATCAGTTTTTTAAATTTGCTGATAAAGGGAGCTGAAAAAAGAATTGCCCTGTCCATCTGGGATGAAGAAATAAGGGAAATAACCCCAGAGCTTGACAATGCACTTAAAAGAGGTGTGATGCTGCGGGGAATATATTTTGGTGAATCCATGCCATACGATAGCCTGGTTCCGCACCGCCGTATCAAGCGGTATATGGCAGAAAAAAAGCAACGATATATTTCCATCATCATTGATAGTATCCATGCCATATCCGGCGTAGTGTCAAAAGAAGAAGACAGCAAGGTGACCTGGACAAAAGATGAAGGTTTTATAGAGGTCAGTGAAGACTATATTGCCCATGACCTGGTCGTAAATCTATATTCCGCATCCTTGAATAAGGAGGAGTACGAGGATTTTGAAGCCTTTGCAGACAATGTTCATAATCAATACTTTCATTATTCAGACGAAGAATTTAACACCTATATAAAATTGAAATGATGAATGGTTTTCTTTTTGATATTTTTTAGGCATAATAAAATCCGATCAGTATTATTAAAGGGGCTATTATGTTGAAAGTATATGCTGCAGGATGATGGACTATTGATGGCTAAAATGTTAAGTAAATTGGAATAAAAAAAGGATGCTGTTGCTAAAAAGAGTATCCAGTATTAAAAATTAATTTGATCAATTGAGACTATAAAATGGAAAAATTTTTGGTTATTGTTGTCTCCACTGCTATTGGAACAACTTTTTTCTTGTGGTTTTCTAAGGCTGTTAAAAAGCAATCTATGCGAAATTATATCATGTCACACCAGTGGCTGCTCCACCCGAACTCAATTTGCTACTGGAGGGCAGCCATGGCTGTCCTGGGACTTATCCTTTATTTTTTTACCCCTTATCAATCCGTTGCTATATTTATATTTACCTTTGCATCAATCCTCGATGGCGTTGACGGTGTTGTGGCAAGAGGATGCAATCTGGGGACCCCCTGGGGAGAATGGTTGGATCCCATGTGTGACAAATTGACCTACTTGCCGCCATTGATTGGATTTGCCTATGCAGGAATTATATCAATAGAATTGGCATGGGCTCTCGTAGCCATTGAATTTTTTGGTCAGTTTTTTGCCCGACAGGTTTTGATCTGGATAAAATTCTCCGGGGCGGCTAATAATTTTGGAAAAATAAAAGCCATCATCTGCTTTGGCCTTGTTATTTTATGTGTATTGCTGGATAAAAATCCGGAGATTATAAATATTGCCGATGAAATACTCATAGCCTGCATTATACTTTCATCCGCATCTGTGATCTTTAAATTTATCCCCAACCGCCTCTATGCAGATATCCTTTCTACACTAAATTTCTGTTGTGGTGTGACCAGCCTTATACTGACCCATCATCATTATTTTGCCTGGGCGATTTGTATCATCATCATCGGGCAATTGTTTGACTTGTTTGATGGGCGCATGGCTCTAAAACATGGTGGCACCAGATATGGTCCTTATTTGGATGATATTGCTGATTTTGTCAGCTTTGGACTGGCACCCGCCTATGTGATTGTACAAAAAGGTGGCCCATTAGCATGGCTTGTCGGTGGTACATTTGTTATTGGAGTTGCATTTCGTCTCCTCCGATTTATCATGAAAGATAAAAACCGGACCGACCTGCCTGAGGGTATATTCAACGGACTTCCCAGTCCTGCGGGAGCATTGATTGTTCTTGGTGCATCTCTTATTTCAACACCAAGCATATTATGGGGGCTGACCAGTGTTTCTGTCGGCTTAATGGTGAGTCATATTCGTTTTGCTCATTTTGGCAGGGTGATCCTTAAAGAAATCCCTAAACCAATATTTTTTCTAATCAGTGCATCAATTATCATTACACTTTCTTTTATTTTTAAAACAAAAAACGTCCAGATGTTTGGATATCTAATTCTGGGTTCTGTTATTGTCTATACGGTTGTAGGAAGGAGGTGGGCACACAAATAGAGTGATCACCTTTGGATACTCCCTTGCTTATGCAGCTTTTTTCTTCATGGCTTCCCTGATTTTTGCAACTTCCGTACTTTCAATATACTCATCAAAAGTCATAAGGCGGTCAATAACACCGTTGGGGGTGATCTCTATAATGCGGTTTACCAGAGTGTTTACAAACTCGTGGTCATGGGAAGTGAAAAGAATCACTTCCTGAAATTTTGACAGGCTATTGTTTAGGGATGTAATTGATTCAAGATCAAGATGATTGGTGGGGTCATCCATCATCAACACATTGGATTTCGAAAGCATCATTCTTGAAAGCATACAGCGGACTTTTTCCCCGCCGGAAAGCACCTTGATTTTTTTAACGGCCTCTTCTCCTGAAAAAAGCATTCGCCCCAAAAAGGTCCGGGCAAAATGCTCCCCTTCTTTTGGCGGAGCAAATTGCAAAAGCCAGTCAATAAGAGTCCTATCTCCTTTAAAATAGGAGCTGTGTTCCTTGGGAAAATAGGAGTGGGAAATAGTTTTTCCCCATCTAAAAGTACCAATGTCCGGCTCCATTTCTCCTGCCAAAATTTGAAAAAGAGTGGTTTTAGCCAGGGTATTTTCACCGGCAAAAACGATCTTATCCCCGCCATTAACAATAAAACTCACATTATTTAAAACTTTTTCACCATCTATGGCTTTTGTAAGTCCTTCTACTTCAAGAATAACATTACCACAGGGTCTTTCAGGCTTAAAACAAATAAAGGGGTATTTTCTATATGACACGGGTATGTCCTCAATTGTAAGTTTTTCTAAAAGCTTCTTCCGTGAAGTGGCTTGCCTGGATTTGGAAGCATTGGAACTGAACCGCTGGATAAATGCCTTTAATTCTGTGGCACGGTCAGAAGTCTTCTTGTTTTCAGCAAGTTTTTGTTTCAAATTCAATTGGCTTGCCTGATACCAGAAATCATAGTTCCCCATGTACACTAAGATTTTACCAAAATCAATATCTGCAACATGGGTGCACACCTGGTTCATGAAATGACGATCATGCGACACCACGATTACAGTGTTCTTAAACCTGTATAGAAAATCCTCAAGCCAAGCAATGGACTTTATGTCCAGATTATTAGTGGGCTCATCAAGAAGAAGTATATCAGGGTTCCCAAACAGGGCCTGGGCAAGAAGCACCCGCACTTTTTCCCCTCCTTCAAGTTCCTTCATTTTTTTTGGGTGCAGACCTTCGGCAATTCCCAGGCTGTTTAAAAGAATTGCTGCTTCCGGCTCTGCATCATATCCGTTCATCTCTCCGAATTCAACCTCAAGCTCACCTGCCCTGTTTCCATCCTCTTCTGAAAAATCAGGTTTAGCATAAAGAGCATCCCTCTCAAACATATTTTTATATAGTTTTTCATAACCCATAATCACAGTGTTTAAAACTATTTCCTCATCAAAAGCAAAGTGGTCCTGTCTTAAAACTGCGATTCGCTCTCTTTGTCCAACTGAAACTATCCCTGAATCTGATTCGATATCTCCGGCAAGAATTTTTAAAAATGTAGACTTTCCAGCACCATTGGCGCCAATAAGCCCATAGCAATTGCCAGGAGTAAACTTTATATTAACGTCTTTGAATAAAATCCTTTTACCATAGGCCAAGGTGACGTCTATTGCGCAAATCATTTTTGTTCCCTTTCAATAAATAAAAAAAACCACAAGATCAAATCTTGCGGTTAAAAAAGCAATAGTAAAATATCATTTTTTCTAATAAAAAGGAACCTTTATTTTTAAAAAAACAGCTTAAGAAAAGTACCTGTTTTTATTTGACAACATCAGGTTCCATTGTTAAAGTTTTCATGAACTCTCGGTATTTTATGAAAATATGAACTTAGAAAATAAGGTGAATTATGAATAGTACCCAATGGAATCCAGGAACTCTTCTCGAAACATCAGGCTATTATTGGAAGACTTGCACTCTTCATGCCGGTGTGAAGCTAAACATTTTTACTATCATCAATCAAAAATCTTTATCTGCCGATGATATTTGCAAGAAAATACATGCAGATCCAAAAGGTATATTTGTACTTTTAAACGCCCTCTCTTCCATGGGCTTGATTACAAAGACCGGTGACCTTTATTCTAATTCTTCTGCGGCTTTGACCTTTCTTAGCAAAGACTCTCCAAAATATATCGGCTTTATGATTATGCACCATCATCATCTTATGGAATCCTGGTCAAAGATGGACAAGTCCATATGTGACGGTAAACCCATTAGGACCCGGTCATCATTTTCAGACAAGGGAAAAAGGGAAAGTTTTCTTTTAGGTATGTTCAATATAGGCATGGCTATTGCGCCGGGCCTTTCAAAGGAGCTTGATCTTAAGGGATGCACCAATCTTCTTGACTTTGGAGGAGGCCCAGGAACCTATGCCATCCATTTTTGCCTAAACAACCCAGAATTAAAGGCAAAAGTTTATGATCTTCCCACAACACGCCCTTTTGCCGAAAAAATAATAAATCAATTCAATGTTTCAGACAGAGTTGAATTCCTTGAAGGTAACTATATCGAAGAGACCTTTAATTTTAAAAATAAATTTGATGCGGTCTGGTTATCCCATATTATCCATGGCGAAGGCCCAGAAGATGCTGAAATGATTATCAGTAAGGCAGTATCAGGCCTTAAACCAAAAGGAAAAATCTTCATTCATGAGTTTATCATGAACAACAACATGGATGGACCACTTTTTCCTGCCCTTTTTTCCATCAACATGTTTCTCGGTACTGATAACGGTCAGTCCTATTCTGAAGCCCAAATCTTTAGCATGCTAAAAAACCAGGGCATAAGCGATATTCAACGTTTGGATTTTGTAGGCCCAACCGAATCAGGAATTATCTGCGGGTTAAAAAAATAGGCAAAAGGACATTGAAAATGTATTTACCCCATTACAATTAACGTTCTTTTATGGCTTTTATAACTGCCTTTGCTGCTTTTGTATTCATTGTTGGTAAGGATGAAAGTTCTTCTATTGATGCATTCTTAATTTGAGTTACGCCTTTGTAATGTTTTAAAAGGGCTTGTTTTCTTTTTGCTCCAATCATGGGGACATTGTCCAGAAATGAAACCTGCCCTTTTTTTTGCCGTCGTTTTCTTTGAAAAGTTATTGCAGTTCTGTGGGCTTCGTCTCTGATTCTTTCTAAAAAATACAGGGCATTTTGATATTGATTTATATTAAGGGGATTTGATCTGCCCGGAATATAAATTTTATCCTGTTTCTCGCCTTTGTCAGCATCTTTTTTGGCTATACCTGCAACCATAAAGTCACCGAAAATTTCGAGTTCTTGCAAAACTGATACTGCAATGGAAATCTGCCCTTTTCCGCCATCTACAAGCAAAAGATCAGGCATTTCCATATCTTTGTTTGAATACCTTCTTGTTAAAACTTCTTGCATATATGCATAGTCGTCATGGTGTTCATTGTCACGGATAATATATTTTCTGTAAAAATTCTTGTCGGGCTCACCATTAGTAAAAACAACCATGGAAGAGACTGCATGCTGTCCTGATATATTTGAATTATCAAAACACTCTACTCTTTTTGGTAAGTAATCCATTTTTAATAAGTTTTTAAGGGCAATTAAAAGGTTTTCTGTTTCAATCTTTTTTAAGGCAATATTTTTTAACTTCTTATCTGCATTATTTATTGCCATTTCAATAAGACGTTTTTTATCCCCTTTTTGAGGAACAATAATTTTAACCCTTGTGCCTTTATTTTCTGAAAAAACATCTTCAATTATTTTAATACTTTCAATTTTTTCTTGTATTAATATAGTTGAGGGTAAAAATGGAGCCTTTTCATAAAATTGAGTTACAAAAGCAGAAAGTATTTCTGAACTAGTGTCCATTTTTGAATCAAACACATAATCCCCTGCATCAACAAGATATCCTGATCTTACCTTAAGAATTGTTACAACAGCTTTTGATTCATCTTTTGAAAGAGCAATAACGTCTCTATCCTCAAGATCAACAGAAACAACACATTGCCTTTCCAAAGTCTTTTCTATGGCAAAGATCGTATCTCTGAGTTCAGCAGCTTTTTCAAAGTTTTGTTGGGCAGCATGGGATTCCATCACCTGTTTTAATCTTGTAATGACATCCTTGCCTTTCCCTTTTAAAAAAAGAGAGGTATCTTTTATAATATTATCATATTCATCCTTTGGTACATTATTGCAACACGGACCAAGACAGGCTTTGATCTGATAATTAAGGCACGGTCTTGACCTGTTATTAAACTGATTTTTTTTACATTTTCTAAGTTTGAAAATCTTATGAATCTGCTTTAATGTTTGTCTTACACTATTGGCTGAAGAATATGGTCCAAAGTAAAAAGCTTTATCTTTTTTAATTTTTCTTACTACATTGATGGGGGGGTATTTTTCGTTTCGATCAATTTTCAAATAAGGATAATTTTTCCCGTCTTTCAAAAGCACGTTGTATCTTGGCTGATATTCTTTGATTAAATTTGATTCTAAGATATATGCTTCATGGTCTGATCTTGTAACAATAGTTTCAAAATCAATTATTTTTTTTATTAATATCCCTGTTTTTAAATCATGGCGCTGGTTTACAAAATACGAAGCAAGTCTTTGCTTAATATTTAATGCTTTCCCAACATAGATAATCTTTCCTGTATTATCTTTCATAAGGTAAACCCCAGGGTCATTAGGGGCTTCTTTGTATTTTTCAGAAAGATTATTTTTCACAGAATTTGCCATATATGTTTTTAAAACCTAGGTATCTTGAATTTGTTTCAATTCCTTTATTTTGTCTCTAATTGAAGCTGCTTTTTCAAACTTTAAAGCTTTGGATGCTTTTTCCATATCTTCTTGCAATTCATTTATAATTTCATCAAAATCTTTATTTTTGCTTTTATATTGTTCCACTTCTTCTGCAACAAGTCCTTCTGACTCCTGAATTTTTTTTGCCATGGAATAATCAAACATTCTAAGCTCTTTGATAATAGTTGTGGGAGTGATGTGGTTGTCAATATTATGTTGTTTTTGAATACTTCTACGCCTTTTTGTTTCGCCCATAGCCTTTTCCATGGAAACAGTCATTTTGTCAGCATACATGATAACTCTTCCAAACTCGTTTCTTGAAGCCCTGCCAAATGTCTGAATAAAAGATCTGAATGATCTTAAAAAACCTTCTTTATCTGCATCAAGTATTGCAACAAGTGATACTTCAGGGATATCTAATCCTTCTCTTAAAAGATTTATTCCAATGAGAACATCAAAAAGACCTTTTCTAAGGTCCTGAATAATATCCACTCTTTCAATGGTTCCAATATCAGAATGAAGATACTTAACCTTAATCCCTAAATCAAAATAATAATCTGTAAGGTCTTCTGACATCCTTTTGGTAAGTGTTGTAACAAGAACTCTTTCTCCTGCCTTCACTCGCTTTATTATTTCTTCGTAAAGGTCATCAACCTGATTTTCAGCGCTTCTTACCTCAACTTTTGGATCTAAAAGACCTGTGGGTCTTACAATTTGGTGTGCTATACTCTTGCCAGCTTTCTCAATTTCATAATCTGCCGGAGTGGCAGATACATAAATCACATTATTAACTTTTTCCTGAAACTCTTTAAATTGAAGAGGGCGGTTATCAGCAGCCGAAGGCAGCCTGAAGCCATGGTTTATCAAAGATTCTTTTCTTGATTTATCTGCTTTATACATTGCTCCAAGTTGAGAAACAGAAATATGGCTTTCATCAAAAAAAAGCAGAAAATCCTCTGGAAAATAATCAAAAAGTGTTGGCGGTGGCTCTCCTTTTGCTCTTCCTGTAAGATGCCTTGAGTAGTTTTCTATTCCAGTGCAATAACCAATTTCCTGCATTATTTCAAGATCATATTCTGTTCTCTCTTGTAAACGCTGTGCTTCCACAAGCCTGTTCTCCGAAGTTAATAACTCAAGCCGCTCTTTTAATTCTTCTTTTATACTCTTTATTGCTCTCTGCCTTGTCTGTTCAAGTGTAACATAATGGGAAGCTGGAAAGACTGCTGTCTCAGTAAGTTTATTTGTCATATCACCTTTGAGTGGATCAAACTCACTTATACTCTCTATAGTATCACCAAAAAATTCTATTCTCAGAGCATATTCTTCTTCATAAACAGGAAAAATTTCGACTCTATCCCCTCTTACTCTGAATGTCCCTCTGTGAAAATCCATATCATTCCTGGTATATTGGATACTCACAAGTTTTCTTATAAATTTATCTCTGGAAAGTTCCATGTCCATGTTAAGCTTTATACATAACTCAAGATAGTCAGCCGGCGCTCCAAGGCCATAAATACATGATACACTCGCAACCACAATAACGTCACTCCTTGAAAGTACTGCTCTTGTTGCAGAATGACGCATTCTATCTATCATGTCATTTATGGAAGCATCTTTTTGAATATAGGTATCAGATGATGGGATATATGCCTCAGGCTGATAATAATCATAATAACTAACAAAATATTCGACACGGTTTTTAGGGAAAAGGCCTTTAAATTCATTATAAAGCTGAGCCGCCAGAGTTTTATTAGGAGCAATTATTAATGTTGGCTTTCCAATCTTTTCAATAACATTTGCCATTGTAAAAGTTTTACCAGAACCTGTAACGCCTAGTAGCACCTGATGCGCATGACCTTTTTTAATGCCATCTGTCAAACATTTGATTGCTTCTGGTTGATCCCCTGTTGGGGTGAACCCTGATTCTAACTTAAATATTGTCATATTGTTTTCAAAAAACTTTCAATTATTGATCTAAACCAATGTTTCTTTTATGAAACAATTCTTTTCTGAAACCTTATTTTGTGGTAATTATTATAGCTTAAGATTTATCACAATTATATAGAGAGTTTAAGGAAGAAATGGAAGAAAAAAATACTAAGGGTCACTTTATACAGTCGATAATTGAAGACGATATTAAAAAAAATAAAAACAATGGGAATGTTACAACACGGTTTCCTCCTGAACCTAATGGATACCTGCATATAGGCCATGCCAAATCAATGTGCCTTAATTTTAATATGGCTGAAAAATATAATGGCAAATGCAATTTAAGGTTTGATGACTCCAATCCTGCAAAAGAAGAACAAAAATACATTGATTCCATTGTTTCCAATGTTAATTGGCTTGGCTTTGACTATAAAGAAAAACCTCTATTTGCCTCGGACTATTTTGATAAATTATATGAATATGCTGTACAACTTATCAAAATTGAAAAAGCATATGTTTGCAGCCTTTCTGCTGATCAAACCCGGGAATACAGAGGTACTTTAAAAGAACCGGGAAAAAATAGTCCTTACAGAGAACGGTCTATTGAAGAGAATCTTGATCTTTTTAAAAAAATGAAACAAGGAGATTTTAATGAGGGTGAGCATGTTTTGCGTGCAAAAATTGACATGTCTTCACCCAACATCAACCTTAGAGACCCTGTGATTTACAGAATATTAAAAATGGCACACCCCAGAACCGGCAATAAATGGAATATCTACCCCATGTACGATTTCACCCACTGCCTTTCTGATTCTATTGAAACAATCACGCACTCGTTATGTACGCTGGAATTTGAAGATCACAGGCCATTATATGACTGGATACTGAACGAACTAGGCACTGAATCTCATCCTCAACAGATTGAATTTGCCAGAATGAATATCAATTTCACTGTTTTAAGCAAAAGAAAACTTAAACAACTTGTAGATAAAGAATATGTCAACGGTTGGGATGATCCTAGAATGCCTACTCTTGAAGGATTACGCAGGCGCGGATTTACACCTGAATCTATTAAAAACTTCTGTAACACAATTGGTATCAGCAAAAAACAAAGTCGTATTGATTATGGACTTCTTGAAAACTCTCTTAGAAATGACCTCAATGAAAAAGCTCCAAGAAGAATGGGGGTATTAAACCCACTTCTTATTGAAATTGAAAATTACCCGGAAGGTAAAACCGAAGAACTTGATGCTCAAAACCATCCCCAGAACCCTGAAATGGGGACAAGAAAGGTGATTTTTTCAAAAACAATCTATATTGAAAAAGAAGATTTCATGGAAGAGCCGCCAAAAAAATTCTTTAGGCTTACACCGGACCAGGAAGTCAGGCTAAGGTTTGCCTATTTTATATCTTTAAAAGAAATCATTAAAGATGAATCAACAGGTGAAATCATCAAACTTATTTGCACCTATGATCCTGCAACAAGGGGTGGCAATGCTCCTGATAACAGAAAAGTTAAAGGCACTCTTCACTGGGTCAGTGCCGAAGAAAATATTGAAGCAGATGTTAATCTTTATGACAGACTTTTTATTGATGAAGATCCAGAGTATGGGGTCGAAGATTTTACAGAGAATGTCAATCCTGATTCATTAAAGATTCTGACAGGCTGCAAGCTTGAAAAAAGCCTTTGTAATGCAGAACCTGGAAAAGCCTATCAATTTGAAAGGCTTGGATATTTTTGTCTTGACCCGAAATTAATACCAAATACCTCAAACAATAAAAAACCAGTGTTCAACAGAGCTGTAACTCTAAGAGATACATGGGCTAAGGTTGTAGAACAAAAACAACAGGAAAAACGAAAAAAAGAAAAAGCATTGATTAAACAAAAGGCAAAAGAGAATCAAAAAAAAGCTCCGTAAAGTAAAAAAATATAATATTAAATAAAACACAAAACCCGTTACGGTCTAATCACCTTGCACAAGTTAGTTTGGATGTTTTGACAACTTCTAAACCAAGCTGCACTAAACAGCAAGAACTGCGGGCAGGTATGTCCTCAAACAGCTTGCTGTTCTTAACGTCCGCTTGGTTAGAATTTGTACAAAACAACCCAAAGATAAACTTGCCACAAGGCAATCAGACCTTCACTGGATGGGGCACCTATATTCACATATATTAGTTATGGCTCTGATGTAGAATTATATACAATATCAGAAATTTAAAAATTTACTATTTTTTGAGGCCGTAGCCCACGATTACTCATTAAAATAATCAACAATACATAGATAAGCGTTTTATCATCCTTGCGGGGCAATAAACCAAAAACAAATGATCTGTTCAGCCATAACAGGATAGGCTTTCGATTGTTTTGTCTACCAGCAATGAGTGATAAAATGATGAACTGAACCAGCGTAGAATACTGAAAAAAGACGCAAAAATTCTAAATACGGGTATTGTATGTTCCTTACAAGTGCCGCGCCCGACGTACGCGCCCTCTAAATGGGCGTGAAATTTCAACTGGACTCTTCTTTCCAGTCTCAAATGGGAACAAGACTGGCGAACTTCCTCGGGTATGAATAGTGTTTAAATATCTCACTGACTCAGCCAGTATATAAATAATAGCATGTACGTAATTACAAAGTCAAACTCGTCTTTAGACCTTTCCGCGAAGCGGTTTAGTTCAAATGGTAACTTTAACAATTGGAGATCTATTAAAAGCTTTTGCTAAGGATAATTATTCTTGAGCTTGTTAAGATAGATTGAAATTTTATATTAATAAAAACCATGACTCATTGATGACTTTAAAATGAAAAAAGATTTATTTAGATTATAAGTCTTATTTAAAGAAATGACACGATTTTTGATACAAATGAAATGGTCTAAATGGGCAAGCAGGCTTGAATAGATTGATGTAATATTTCTTTTAATTCATCATTTCTAATTAATCTTGGGATTAGTTGAGTCTTTAGTGAATTCTTACTTGTTATAGGGCTATAAGCTTTTGCTTTTTCTTCATTACATATAGTTTTTAAATATCGATGAAATGATTCAAATAGAATTTTTCCAGGGAAATTAATACTTGCTTCCCATTGAGAGCAACATGAATTTTCGAATGCCTCTTTACAAGTCTGAAAATTGACTTCCATTTCGGTTAATAATTGGGTTTGAAAAGCCTCTATTCTACTCTTAGACAGTTGCCAATATCCACGATTTTGATTAATAAAAACTGAAGACCACTTATTTCTATTCCCAGTATATACTTTTTGGTAATAATATAATATAGGTATTAATTCCGTAAGGTTTTCAAGCCAATGTGCTTTTAATTCATCTAAAGAAAAAAGATCTTTAATATCATTAATATTAATTTTTAACAAATTTGCTAAAAGTGGTATTACAACAGGCTCGTCAAAAAAATAATTTTCAATAGAATATCGTTTTAACGGAAAAATGATAGGGTTATTAAAATCGTTATTAATATCATCAAAATCCATGTCGAGAATAACCGATGCATTTGTCGGATTCGCTGTTTCAATCCAATCTAAAATTTTTGGTTTCCCACCGCCAAAGACTATAATAATATTGTTATCAAATTCAAAATTGTAGAATATTAAATCAATTAACTCAGAAAAAATTGACATATCTGAGGCACCTTCTACAACCAAATATTGATTGTTTTTATCTATTAAAACGGTAATCAAGTTTTCTTCAGGTGTGAATTTTGGGAATCTATGCATTTGTATAACTCTTTTCAATATCAATTTTATTTGATTCCATCGCTATAATCGCCGGAGCATGGGTTGCAACTATTACTTGAGTGTTAGGTGACAAACGCCTAATTGATGGCAGAATTTCTCTTTGCCATTCTAAATGTAAGGATAACTCTGGTTCATCGGCAATAAATGTTGAAATATTGCTTGGTGAAAAGCAAACCTTTCCTAAAATAGCGAATAAATGTTTTTCCCCTGATGATAACTTGGATATGCTGATTTTACGTTCGTTATGGTAGAATTCGAACTCTCCTGAATCATTGAAAATAAATGCTTTGTTTTTAGATAGAAAATTATTAATTTCATATTTAAATTTATCAAATGGATTCATTATACGCTGCTTTTGCATATGAACATTTTGAATTTCTTTGATGGCTTCTTGAAATCCCATATTTATCCTTGCCGAAGCTAATAAGTTAAAATATGCGGATGTATATTCGGTATTTGCAACGTCATATTTTTTCTCATCAGACTTTTTGTTCAATCCGTCAAGTTTCGCTTTTGTTTCTTTTAATCTAAGTTTAAGATCTGTCCATGCTTTCTGACTTTCTCTTATTTTAGATTCAGGGATATTTAGGTTCAAATCAGTAATTTGTGCTATTACAGAATCGACCTCTAGATCTTTCTCTTCAATGTCTTTTTCATTAAAAACCTTGCGCACCATTGAAGTGGCAGCAGAGGTAGAACGACCTACTATCGATTTATCTAACAATAGTTTTTCGAAAATTACTGAGCTTAACGACTCAAGCTGTCTTGCAATCTCAGATTGGGCAGATGCATATTGCCTAGAAAAATCTGATTGTAATATTTTTAAAACTTGTGTTATTGGATCTGGAAAACTATCATCTTTTTTATCAGAAGATTCCCAATGAGTATCAATTTCTTCACTTAGCAAGCCACTTGACATAGAATATCTCCATAATGGCACATAAGTTAAAGAAACATGTTGATCTATGAAGTATTTTAATAGCCATTGCGGTAGAATTTCATTATCAGGTCCAGAAAGTGAATGGGGATTTTCATTTGTGATAGAGTAGTTTTTATTTGCTTCCAGTACATAGTGAATTTTGGGTGTATGGAGGTTAATTTCAAATTTTTTGAAAAGCAAATAATTGATTTTATGGCCATCAAAAGAAACATTTAGGAATTTTTCAGGCTGTTTTTTTCCATCGGGTGCAGTCAAAATAGATATAGAGGAAAAAGGTGTTTTGAATAAATCCTGAGTATTAACGAAAAGTGCATTAACAATTAGGTTAATCAGTACCGTTTTCCCAGTACCATTAACACCATAGATGCAATTAATAGATTGATCAAAGTCTATAACCAAGTCATTATGTTGATCAAATAAATCTGTGACTCTTACTCGTCGGATATAATTTTTCAATTTTTAATCCTCCAGTGAATGATGGATAATAGTAAATAAATATATTAAATTATGAATGCTCTATAATTGATAATTAACTATTATGAATCATTTCAAAGGTCAATAGGTAAAAATGGTAATTTTGAATAGAGTTTTCAACCTTTATCAATTATTGAAGTACCGATTGTTTATATTTGGACTAAAGGTCTTAGATAAATATAAGTTGCTGTACTTTTTTGTGCTTACTAAAATGTTAAATCCTAATAAAATACCAATATTTGTTAACAAATTGAACTGCTATGTGATGAAGAATTATTTGGAGACCAAATGATTTTATTTTGGGATTAGAAAAGTCAATCATACTTGCATTATGTTGCGAGTCACCCTATCTATCTGATTTTTATAAAGATTTTTACAATGGCCTTGGATTTCAATATTCTCAATAATATCAACCTATTATAATCTTTTTAGAAAATTGTAAGAAAAACCCACAGCATAACTGCGATCTTTTTAGGCACCCTGGCGCCGGCAAATTAAACCAATTTTAAAACATCAAGGAATATCATTTTTATTCCTCCTCTATCTGTTATAGAATTAAATATGCGGGGGTACTACAAGCGGACACAAGCGCAATCATTATTTTTTAGCATAAATTGTGCCCACCATATAATGAGGGTAGCATATGAATTCTTCATTTAAAAGCGAATAATATGAATAAAATACAATTTTTATTTTTTGGTTTTAGAATTAGATGGAATTAGCCCTGAATCACAAAACATAATAAAACCGGCTACATAACTTGCATTGATCAGAACCGATTTTTCTCTGAATTTATGTTTCTGTTACTTTTGGTATCCTGAAGGATTCAGGGCTTTGAATACTCTGGACAGGGATAATCTGTACGTAACAAA
>JAGLHT010000047.1 GCA_023143455.1 Desulfobacterales bacterium | reverse complement strand
GTGTCAACCATAATATCTATAAAATGAACCTTTGTTCTTTTAGCGGTTACATGCGGATTTAAAAATAATATTTAATGGAGAATTCAACCCTGGCTTTGTTTATTTTTTCAGCATATTCTGTTTTATTTTTACCAAAAAGGAAACCTGCTTTTAAATCCAAAGTAAGGTTGGTTATTGGAGAATAAGTAATTCCCGGAGTTAGAGAGGCACTTTGATCATTTATGTTGTAAATCAAAGTTATTGCCGGGGTAAAATATAGAATATCAAAGGGGTCTTTTTGAGAAATCCTTAAATAGATATAGTCTCTCATTGCAGCCTGTTGATTATAATAGGCTGCATATTTTTTACTTTTAGATATAGATGTTGTGCTTGAAGTGTTTAAATATTGATCATACCCTCTTTCTATAAATTTAAGATAATCTTCATATTTTTTTTCAGAATACCCCTGCCCATTATGGTAATATTCTAATATATAAGTTGTTTCAAGGCTTGAAAGATAACGAAGACCCAGTAGAAAATCGAATGCTGTGTCTTCTTGCGCGCTCGTATTCCCATATTCATCAATAATATATTGATTGTGGTCTTTAACCAAAGCTGCTTCGCCATGGATTTCAAATGAAAGGTTAAGGTTTTTAGAAAAATCAATACCGACTCGGTTATTTAGATTTTCGCTTATCTGGAACATTAGATCAATATCTGTATCAAAGGTGAAAAAATATAATTTTCCTCCCCAGATAAGTTCATTCTCTAATCCAAGTTCATCATTTAGATGTCTGGTAACCGGCATAAAAACAGGAGTAATCGCTAAAGTCTGTATTACACCTGTCATGCTTTTAATATAATCTGCACTTAAAGAATAATATCCTTCCAATGTTGCATCAGGGTCATCAATATCTTTTGGTCTGGAAAAGAATGCCGAAGGGCTGAATGCATATCCTTTCCCCCATTTATGTACTTTTTTCCCAGTATCTACTGCAAGAGAGACAGAAGGCTGAAAAGATATATACGCCTCTTCAGTCTTTCTTTCAGATTCCCAATTCACATCTTCATTATAATAAAACAGGCTGTTGAATCGACCATAAAGCTTAATTGTATTGAACTGGTATTGACCTTCAATTGTTAAATCAATATCTGTCTGCCAAAAGGTATCATCCTTTTTTGTATCAAGGTATTTTTGTTTAAATAAAAGTGCATCAGAGTCAAAAAACCTTATTGTTTCTTCTATTTCAATATTGGCATTAATGGAGTATGGCTTTTTTGTTACTTCTTCAATTGTAAAATCAAGGTCTAAATCAATATCCGGATCATTGGATATATCATCAGCCTTTTCTGAAAAGGCTGATGAATTTAAAAACAATGTGATAAAGCAAACAGCTATAATGACAAAAACTTTTTTCATTCTTATCGTAAGCCATCAATTTTCTGCATATAGTTCAGGCTGAAAATTTCATCAGCAAGTTTTCGATTTTTTACTTTTGCAAACACAATATAAGATTTATACCCTTTATATAAAGGGCTGTCTGTTTCAATAATTGCTGGGCGAACAACACCATCTCCAAAGTCTTTAATATTTTTAAAATAAAGATTTTTTATTAACATTCCAGATGCTGCATAGGCCTCAATCTTATATGGAAGGAATTTTTCAGAATCAATGAACATGGTAAGGGTTTCATAGGCCACGTTCTTTAATTTAGCCCTTAAATAGAGCGTGTGCCCTTTATCAGTTGTTTCAATTTTTTCGCAATTATATTCACTATTGTAGTCTACGCGCATAATATCAGAATTATTAAAGACTCCGCCAGTCACAGACTGGAGGCTTGTTATCCTTAGAGGTTTTCCTACATTGGGAATGTATAACCACATGTTTTCCCCTATACGCAGAGTGCTTCTTCCTTTTTCACTGGCAGGTGAAATAAAAACAGATGCTATCTTTTCTTTACCTTTTTTTACGGAAAACATGACAAACTCTTTTTTTGTACCGTCTGGTTCTATATTTATCAGTTTTCTGTACATCTCAAAACTTTCAGGGTTGAGGTTTCGATCAACTTGTCTGAGGATTTCATTCCCGTCCAGAGCAAATGCTGTGATTGATGAAACAGTGATTAAGGAAAACAGGCTAAGCAAAGCTATGATGATTATTTTTTTCATTTTTTTACCTTTATTAAATTAAGTTAAACATGACCCAGTGCATCAACCGGTTCCATTCTTGAGGCTTTATAAGCTGGCTGCAAGCTTGCAAAGATAGCGATAAGCAGAACAATGCCTGATACCCATAAAAGTTCAGTTATATTCACAGTGGGAGACAATAATAAATTCTCCTGCCGTCCAAAGGCAAAGCTGATTTTATAAATATTTAAAATAAATATACCTCCCAGCCCAATGATATTGCCGACAATTGCACTGATAAGTCCTAATAAAAGTCCTTCTGCAAGGAAAAGACTCATGATTTTGGAAGGAGATGTCCCGATTGCTGACATTGTTCCGATTTCTCTGATGCGCTCATAAACAGACATCATCATAACATTCAGAATACTTATCAATACAATAGCAATCATTATAATTTTCATGGTAATTGTCATGAAATCAATCATTATGGCAATATTTGCAAACGGAGAAAGCTCATCCCATGTGTGGATTTCAAATTCAGGCACTCCTTTTTTATTAATAAAGCCTGTCAACTTAGAAGATACAGCTGCATATACTTTGTCAAGTCTATCAAAATTATGCAGGCGAATGGCAATCTCGATAACTTCAGGTTCGTCCATACGCAAGAGTTCCTGGGCATCTTTTATATGCATATATCCCTCTTTGCCTTGAGGACCCAATATACTTTCAATAACTCCGGCAACTTTAAAGTTTAATCCATTAACACTTCCGTCTTTATTGTTGGCAACCAGCACAATTGGGTCACCAATATTTAGATTCATGCCTTTGGCAAGTTTTTCAGGAATAATAACTTCACCTGGATTTAACAATGTCCCAGGTTCTCTACCTTTATCAAATGTCATCCGGCTCCCAACATCCGGGCAGACCAGTATCTCTTTTTCGGGGTTGATGGCATTAAGGCGGATATTGGTGGTGTCAGTGAAATTGCTTAACATGGCGTTGAGTTTAATTCTGGGAGTCCATGCTAATATCTCAGTATTGCTTGAAAGCAGTTCTTCAATTTTCTGGTATTTATTGGTATCCAAAGTCAAATTTAACGGCATGGTATCAATTGAAGAAACATATCCTTTTTTATGGATTTGCATTTGCGAAAGGCTTGAATCTGTGATTTGCCCAATCATCATGGCTTTAAAAGAACCCGCAAGACCGGAAAACAAGATTACAAGTACAATTCCAAGTGTAATTAAAAGAGAGGTTAGCATGGTTCTTCGTTTATATCTTAAAAGATTACGGAGTGCGATTTTAAATATTCGTATCATTTTTTAACTCCTTTTTTTATGTGAGTTTTCCGTCAACAAGCGTGTGTGTGATTTCTGCTTCTTCCATGATCCGCGGGTCATGGGTAGAAAATATAAACGTGGTACCAAACTTGTCTTTCATCTCTCTCATCAAACGGATTACGTTTATGGAAGACTGTTTGTCAAGGTTTGCAGTGGGCTCATCTGCCATAACAAGTTTTGGTTGAGTGACCAACGCCCTTGCAATAGCAATTCTTTGTTTTTGTCCTCCGGATAATTGGTCTGGAAATTTATTTTTTTGATCAATCATGCCCACAGAATCAAGGACATCAAGAATCATATCCTTTCTTTTTTCAGCAGGTTCATTTTTAATCAGAACAAGGGGGTATTCTATGTTTTCGTAAGCAGTCAGTACCGGAAAAAGATTAAAGGACTGGAAAATAAATCCTATCACATTTCCCCGGAATGCAGCTCTTTCTTTGCGGTTAAATGTATCAACCTGCTTGCCGTCAACAAGAATTTTTCCCTTGGTCGGCATATCAAGGCAACCTATCATATTGAGCATGGTAGTCTTTCCGCTTCCTGAAGGACCGACAAAGGAAACAAATGCTGATTTTTCTATGGACAGGTTAATATCACTTAAAGCCGCGACTTCAACATCGCCTGTCTGATATATTTTTGAAACATTTTCGATTTGTACAAGAGCCATAACAGTCTCCTTTAAAATGTATGTTAGATATGGATAAAGCTTTAGTAAAATTACCATTGCAAACACTAATCATTAGAACAATACGCATTGTTTTACCTTTTATCAAGTATATCTAATGTTTTGTCACACATTGTTTTTGCTCTGTTTTTGATATCTTCTGCAATTTGTATGGTTTCTTTTTTGTATTTTTCATCCTTGATATCAGTCATATTGATCATTACATTTTTATATGCTCCCCAGATGCCCACCTCAAGGGCTCTTGCACCTACTTCGATATCAGATTTAGAGGCAATATTGCCATATAGAGCTGTTTGTTCCATGGCATCCCAGGCGCTATTAGCTGTTCGCATAGTTGTTAAGGGGATTTCAATTGCTTTTTTTAGACCTTCTTGCATTTTAATTGTTCTATGTTCTTTTTCTTCTTTTGTAGTCTTTGGAAGTGAAAGTGCTTTTACATAATCATTAAAAGCTTCAGTATCTGCGTCAACCATTGGAATCAGAGCATTGGAAGCATTGTGTAAAGCAGGAATGATTTCTCTCATTTTCGGATCAACAGCTTCAAATTTTCTTACTCCCAGGGTAAGCTTTGCAACCATTGAACCAAGACCTGCCCCAAGGGCAGCAATCGTAGCAGAAACAGAACCTCCGCCCGGGGCTGAACTTCTTGATGCGACTTCTTCAATAAAACCTCTTAAAGTAAGGCTTGCCAAAGGTTCATTTTTGTCCTGATCAACTATATATTCAATTATTTTTTTTTGGGGGTTAAATGGCGCAACAGAATTTAGTCCTAACCTTTCAATGGCAAGTCTGATTTTCTGGTCCTGATCAATTATAAAAAGATCCTCTTTTTTAATATAATAATCTGCTGCAAGTAGCATTGCTTCAAGGGGTACGAGTCCTACCATTTCTGAACCTGTAACAGCCACTTTAAGTTTTTTTGCTCCCTTTTTTACTTCTTCAAAAAGAATATGGGGTGGGGTGACAAGATAATTGTTCAGGTTTACTGTGACTTGTGCCAGATTATAGTCATCAACATACCAGCCCATGCCTTTTACTTCTTTGAGCTTGCCAGGTGCACCTTCTGATCTTCCTGCTTCTCTGAGGTTGAGAGCTATTCTGTGTGCCTGATTTGGTGTTGAGAGCAGGTTAACATTATAGGCAATAAGAAAGAATCGCGCTCCTGTGACTGTTGCGCCCCATTCAGGAATAAACTTAGCAGGACCAAAATTCGGTTTCCACTCTTTTGTTACAATTCTTTTCTTTATGGCTTCGTACTGACCCTCTCTTATCTGGGGAAGTTTTTTTCTGTAATCAATATTTGATGATTCTTCATAAAGGTATATTGGAATGCCAATTTCTTTTGCTGCGCGGCTCCCAAATTTTTTGGAAATCTCAACACATTCTTCCATGGTAACATTGGCAACAGGGATAAAGGGGCAGACATCCATTGCACCCATTCTATGGTGTTCCCCTTTATGTTTTGACATGTCAATTAGTTTTCTTGCAACTTTTGCTGAGTTTAAGGCACCCTCAATAACAGCAGCAGGAGAACCAACAAAGGTAACAACAGTTCTGTTTGTTGATCTCCCGGAATCAACATCGAGTAAGTTGCAGCCCGGAGTGTCTTCTATGGAATCGGCAATTTTTTTAATTATTTTTTTATCCCGACCTTCTGAAAAATTTGGTACACATTCTACTATCTTTTCCATTCTTTTCCATCCTCATTTGCTAATCATTAAATTTTATAAATGGATTTTATCATAGGCATATGTGGTTGTATATACATATCGTTTCAATTGTTTGTTTATATTTTCTCATGATAATAGATAGGGATTAAAATAGCCATGGGGCATAACTTTTTTTGTACTTTCCTTGACAAAGAACGGTTTTCTATCCTAAGTTAAAAACAACTAACAGCCAACAAGGAGGCAGCATGATCAGAATAGAAATATCTCTTTTTCTTAAAAATGAACCTGGTGAACTTGCAAAATTAACTGAACTTTTAGCTGGTGCCGATATTAATATTGATGCAATTACTATTCAGGATGCATCTGCCTATGTCCAGAATCTTTTTGAGGCCCGGGGTAAATCTTTGAAAAGGTATGCCTCTCCAGCAAATTATAGCTCCATGAGACAAGACTCTGCAGAATTTGCACTGACCCGGCTTATTGTTAACAATCCGCAAAAGGTCATGGACCTTTTAAAGGCAAAGAACTATCTGTTTGACTCAAAGGAAGTTGTTGTAATTGATATTACAAACAAACCTGGTGAATTGACAAAAATCACTAAAAAATTTGGTGAAAAACAGATTAATATTAATTATGTTTATGGCTCTGTGTCTGACTCAGGCGGCGAATGCCTGTTTGTATTCTGCCCCGAGGATGTAAAGTCAGCAGCAGAGATTTTTGAAAATGGTTATTGATAAGTAGATCAAAAAAGAAAATATATTATTAAGGATGATCAGATACTTTACTGATTTTATTTTCCAATCATCCTTATTAAGCAGCTTTAAAAAACAGATTTATCAGAACTCAATAGCAAACTGTGCAAAAAATTCATCCTGATTATCATCTGCATTAGTTCCAAGTGAGCGTTCATATTCGCTTTTTCTATATTCACAAGACAGGTTGCATGCAAAACTATTTTTTGTAAAAAGTGTATAAGTCCCTCCTATACTGTATCTACATGCCAGATGTTCATCTTGCCCTCCGCTTTGATCGTCATTAAAGCCTTCATACCTTACAGCAGCAATAAGGGGGTCAATAATTTGATAACCCAGAGAAGCAAACCATGCAGATTCACTATATTCTTTATTATCTGTAAAGTGTTTTTCTCTGTTTAAGGCAGCAATGTATTCTCCGTCAATGATAAATTTGGCAATTTCATAGTGCACTGATATTCCGGCAGTGGTATTACGCTCATCATCTCCAGTCTCTGAGTTGAAATATGTTGCCAGTGTCAAATTTTCAATGAGTGATATTGTAAGATTTAAAATATATGAATTGACTTTATCATCTGCTGTGTATCCGGGAGAGTTATCCCGTTCAAAGCCATAACCAGCATTGGAAACTGTGTCTATTAAGACTTCTCCTTTATAAATTGTAGCTGAAACATCAATTCCCAAGGGCTCAAATGTTGCTCCAACAGTGGCTCCGGTTTTTGCGATTTCATACACTTCACAAGTGACGGGATTATTTATCAACAGGCTTTCAAATAAACCAAATGGAAGTCCCCTTTTACCACCAACGAAATATATTGGAAATTCCTCTTTTTGGATGGTAAAGAAAGCTTCATCCCAGAATATTGTAGGATCAGAATCAAGTGCTTCACTTTTTAAAAGAAAATTTGCAGTTACATAATCGTGGAGAACGGCTTCAAGCCCCAATTCTGCAGTACCAATATCAAGGTCAGATAAAGATCCATTGATTGTATTGTCTGAGATATCACTGTCATCGGTATAACTATAATCAAGCTCTATTATACCTGAGAAGGTAAGTCTGTTTGAGATTTGCCCCAGAGTTTCAGAATTTGATTGAGGTTTTTTTTCCAATTCTTCTATCCGTTGTTCAAGCTCAGCATTAGATGCTGCCAAAACCGACTGTAAACCGATTATAACAAGAAACATAATACTGACAATACCAGCTAACATTTTTTTCATTTTTTCTCCCTCATAAGTTTTGAGTAATTAAACCTTTGGCCTCTATTTCCCAGATATGCATGAATTTTGACAGATAGTCTGACATAGGTTCTCCTCCTTTGTTTTTATAATGCGCGGATAATAAAGTTTGTCGTGACTAACTTTTAAGAAAAGACTATATAGGCACTATTTGGTTTTGTCAAGGGAAAAGTTAGGGGAAGCTTACTTTTATTGCAAGATCGATCAATTCACTGTTTGTTCAATATCACAATGGGGGCAGGTATCGATTTTTTTTATAAAATCTTTAAATTTTTTAAAGGTTTGTTTGTCCATGGCATGCTCCATCTGGCAGGCTGTCCGGTCTGCAATTTTTTCATCTACTTTTAGAATTCGATGTAAAAAATCTTTCAAAAAAATATGGCGAAGTTCAATCTCAGCGGCAATTTTTTTACCTTCAGAGGTTAAAGTGACATATCCATAGGGCTCATAGTTGACTAACTTTTTTTGCGCCAGTTTTTTTAACATCCCTGTAACAGAGCCTCTTTTAATGTCTAACTTTCCGGCAATATCCTTAGAGCGAGCAACTGTATTTGTTCTCTGTAACGCAAGGATGGTTTCAAGGTAATCTTCAAGGCTTTCAGACAGCAGGTTTTTTTTGTTCATAGCGGTTCTCCTTATTAATGATCATAATATATTTATACTTTAAGACATGGTAAGTCAAATATTTATTTTTAAGTTCCTTCTAAGTTTTTATTGACAATAATAAAAGTTAGGCGTATAAAACTTTCTATCGTTCAAAGAACTTAATTGATTTATCAAAACAAGGAGGAATTGTAAAAACAATGAATTTAAGACAAATGCAGGTTGACCAGGCAGGTACTATTGTTTCTGTTAAAGCAGTCGGAGAACTTGGCAGACGAATTAGGGATATGGGACTCATCCCGGGTAAAGAGATAAAAGTTCAGGGCAGAGCTCCACTGAAAGATCCGGTTTCTTTAAGGATTATGGGGTTTACCTTAACGCTTCGCAATAATGAAGCAGACCATATTGAAGTGGAGGTACAATAAAATGAGTACAGCGATTGTATTGGCAGGGAATCCAAATTCAGGTAAAACAACGCTTTTCAATGAATTAACAGGGGCACGGCAGCATGTTGGGAATTATCCAGGTGTGACAGTTGAGAAAAAACAAGGAACATGCTCCAGTGATTTTGGAAAGCTGAGTATTGTTGACCTTCCAGGTACATATTCGTTAACCGCCTATTCTTTAGAGGAAGTTGTGGCAAGGGATTTTCTTGTCAATGAAAACCCATCAATGGTTGTTGATATTGTTGATGCATCTAATCTTGAGAGAAATCTTTATCTGACTGTCCAGTTTATGGAAATGGGTCTTCCGGTTACCATTGCGTTAAATATGATGGATGTTGCAGAAAAGCGGGAGATTAAGATTGATATTGAAAAATTGTCAGAACTATTGAATGTACCAGTTGTACCGATAAACGCCAGAAGTGGTAAGGGAAAAAAAGAGCTGCTCAAAACCATTACCTCTCATGTGAGCGGTATGGTTGAATCCTTAAGAATTTCTTACGGACGCGATATTGATAGTGCTCTTGATAAAATGGAAGAAATGATCCAGGTTTTCGGCTTTTTAACAGCTAAATACAGGGCAAGGTGGGTGGCTATAAAATATTTCGAGAATGACAGTCAGATAACTGAATTGGGTAAGAAAGAAGACCAAAAGGTCGATTTGCAATTGGAAGGAGTGGTTCAAAAAGTTACCGATCATCTATCTGTAACTCTTGATACGCATCCGGAAGGAATGATTGCAGATCATCGTTACGGATTTATCCACTCTGTTCTGAAACAGGGTGTGATTAGCTATGCTCAGGACAGAAACAGGTTACAACTATCGGATAAAATTGATAAAGTCGTAACAAATCAGTTTTTAGGTCCTATTATCATGGTTGCAATTATAATGGGATTATACAAATTTACTTTTTCGTATAGTGAAATACCTATAGGGTGGTTTGAAAATTTTTTCGGGTGGGTTGGAGGTATTGCAGACAGCGCTTTGCCTGACGGGCTTTTAAAGTCCCTTGTTATTTCAGGAATAATTGATGGAGTAGGGGGCGTGTTGGGATTTGTACCTCTTATCATGTTCATGTTTTTAGGAATTGCTTTTTTTGAAGATTCGGGATATCTGGCACGAATGGCATTTATGCTGGATCGGGTATTCAGAATGTTTGGACTCCATGGCAGTTCTGTCATGGCATTTATTGTATCTGGTGGAATCGCAGGCGGTTGTGCAGTGCCCGGAGTTATGGCAGCAAGAACTTTAAAGTCCCCGAAAGAACGTCTTGCAACACTTCTAACTGTTCCGTTTATGAATTGTGGTGCCAAGCTGCCTGTGTTTGCATTACTGGTAGCTGCATTCTTTGCAGAAAATGAAGCAATAGTGATGCTGCTTATTACTTTGATCTCCTGGATTGGTGCATTGCTTGTGGCCAGGCTTCTTCGGTCTACTATCATAAAAGGAGAAGCAACGCCATTTGTTATGGAACTTCCTCCATACAGACTACCGACAATTAAAGGCATTTTGATTCATACATGGGAAAGAACCTGGCAATACATAAAAAAAGCAGGAACTGTTATTTTAGGAGTCTCAATTATTCTTTGGGCTATGATGACATTTCCGGGTCTTGACGAGACTAAGACTCAGGAATTTGAAAACCGACGCTCGACCATAACCTCTATTGTATCATCTAAGATTTTGGGTGAGCTTGATATTCTTGAAAAAGATAACTTGTCTGCAAATGCTTTGGCAGTAAAAGAAAGCCTGACTCAGGTAGACTTTGATGAAGCCCATGCTGGATTGAAAAATTCCATTGCTGGTCGTATTGGTTCTTTCTTTGAAGGGATAACAAAGTTTGCAGGGTTTGACTGGAGAACAAATATTGCCCTTGTAGGTGGATTTGCCGCAAAAGAGGTCGTGGTATCAACTCTTGGTACTGCCTATTCCATTGGTGAAGTAGATCCGGAAGAGACAACATCTCTTTCTGATAAGCTGAAAGCAGCAGACGGTTGGGGTCCATTGACTGCTTTCAGTCTGATCCTGTTTACCATTTTCTATGCTCCTTGTTTTGTTACTGTGGTCTGTATTGCAAAGGAAGCAGGATCATGGAAATGGGCTGGTTTTTCAGTTGTATTTAATACCGTACTTGCTTTTGGAGTGTCGGTACTTTTTTACCAAATCGGATCTATTGTTTTTTAAAAATTGTAGTAGGGTGAATCATGGATTCAATTATTGTGGGAATTATCGTAATCGCTGTAGTGGCTTTCTGCGTGAGAAATTTTGTTAAAACTTATAAAGGAGAGGAAAGTTGCACTTGCAAAGAAGGGTGCAGCTGCTCTTCTGCGGGATTTTGCAAGCCTGATTTCCCCATTGCAAATAAAAAATAATGATGAATAAAATTTATATTTTTTCAAAGTTGTTCTGGAGTAAAGGCGACCGAGTTATCAATTGAAGTTAAGTTGCAAAACAGCATAATAAGCCTGTCGATCCCCAAAGCTATGCCAGCAGTTTCAGGCATGTTTAAAAGATCGCTTAAGAATTTTTCTGGTATGGGGATATTTTTTTTCCCTTGGGCTTTGCGTGAGGAGAGTTCAGATTCAAACCTTGCTTTTTGTTCTTCAGGATCAATTAATTCTGAAAATCCATTGGCAAGTTCTATTCCTGCTATATAAAGTTCAAATCTTTCAGCAAGATCAGGATTGTCTTGTTTTGATTTTGCAAGTGCGCCAAGAGATACAGGGTAATCATATAGAAAAACAGGTTGGTCAAGCCCTAAGTTCGGTTCAATTTCAAAACTCACTATTTCATCGAATTTGCCGGTTGAGCAGGCTTTTTCCATTGTTGTATCTGTGAATTTTAAAAAAGCGTCTTTAACAGATAGTTTTAAAAAATTCTTTTTTAAATCAATGGATTTATCCTGAAAGTTGATAGTTCCGCTGTCCCCTGTTTTTTTTGCAATATACCTTACTAAATTTTGGCATGTGTTCATGAGATCAAGGTATGTTTCATCTTTAGCATACCATTCAAGCATTGTCAGCTCAGGAAGGTGTTTATCACTCCTTTCATTTTTTCTAAAACACTTGCAGATTTGAAATATTCTTTCATATCCTTGACTAACAAGTCTTTTCATACACAGCTCCGGAGAGGTCTGAAGAAACCATCCTTCTGTGCCAAAGGAATCAATATGGGCTTCCGGGATAATTGAAGGTAATCTTAGAGGAGTTTCTACCTCAAGAAAATTATTGTCATGAAAAAAAGTTCGGACAGCATGGATGATAAGCGCTCTTTTCTGTAGGGCTTTCACAATGCTTCCGCGCTAGTTCTCTTTAATTTTATAAATATCTTTTGGTCTATCCTGAAGGAAAATCTTGTCATATTTTTTTGTATCAGCTTTATCAAATATGTCATATCCTGTTTCAATGCATTCATTGCAAGCCTGATGTGGAATATGCACCGCAAGGATGTGATGACCTGGAGTTGCTTTTGAGTCTATTTCAAGAGCACCCCCACAATCTCTACAAACCCTTATTTTTTCATTTTGTCTTTCATAAAGATTATCTGTGTCATAGTAAATTTCTCTTACTTTTTGTTGAATTTCACCATGCTCACCAGCTCTTTCTCTAAGTTCCTCTCTTCTTTGAAAGCTGTAGTTTATTTCTTCTGAAACTGATTTGATTTTGTCAGTAATGGCTTGGGATTGCCTTAATTTTTCCGGATTAAAATCAGGTTCAATGACTCCTGAATAATCAAGTCCTGCCATTGCCAAGATTATTCCAAGATTTACGTAGGGGAGGGCTCCTTCGATTGAATAGCCTCCTTCAAGCACAGCAATGTCAGGTTTTAGCATGGTTGTAAGTTCAGCATACCCCTGGGCTGAAAAATTCATATTTGTTAGCGGGTCAGTATAATGATTATCCTGACCTGCCGAGTTAACAATTATATCTGGCTTAAAGTCGGCAATTGCTGGCATCACAGTATTTTCCATAATATAAAGATATCCTTCAGCTGATGTTTCGGGAGGAAGCGGGATGTTCAGATTTGTTCCCATGGCATTAGGACCACCAAGTTCATTTGGGAAACCTGAGCCCGGATACATGGTTCTGCCATCCTGATGCATTGATATAAAAAGAACATTTGGATCATGCCAGTATATATTATTTGTTCCATCGCCATGATGGCAGTCTGTATCTACAATGGCAACTCTTTTAATTCCATGTTTTGACCGTAAATATTCAACCATAATAGCTTCCATGTTGATATGGCAAAAGCCTCTGCCGCCGTGGCTGACACGCATGGAATGATGACCCGGGGGGCGGACAAGTGCAAATCCTGTTTCAACTTCTTTTCTCATTACAGCTTTGGCAATAGCCATCGCTCCACCAGCACTTATCAGGTGGGATTCAGTTGTAATGGTTTTTTCATCCGGCACACAAAAATGAGCTCGTCTGATATCTTCTATAGTTACAATCTCGGGTTTATATTCTAGGATGCCTTCAATATCAAAAATACCTTCTTCTTCAACCTGATCCTGGGTGTATAAAAGGCGTTCTTCTCTTTCAGGATGTATGGGATCTATGGCCCAGTCAAATGCCGGGAAAAAAACAAGTCCGGTTTTATTTTTTGCTTTAAGCATTATTCATCCTTAATTTTGTTTTGTCTATTAGTTTAAAGCTGCTTTATCAAATTTCATTTTTTCAAATCCGTTGATTAGTCCCGGCTTGATTTGAATTTTCATACGAAATATTTTACCTTTAGGTGAAAAATTACGGACAATATTAAAACTTTGCGATTCAATAACTTCAATTTCCTTAAGCTCGTCTTCGTTAGCACCCAACCCCCGGGCTTTTTCTTTTAAAATAGTATATGCAGTTTCTATAGCATCCTTTTCAGTATATGAATTAGAAATCGGTTCTGCATAATCTTCTTCATGAATTGTGGCAATACCCTGCTCAGTATCGGCAATAAGGGATACTTCACATGTTGTTCTGGCAAGGGCTGCACCAATAGCGTTTGCTACTGAAGATAATGGGACAGCACTGGTCTCAATACCTGATATTTCCTCAATCTGTTGAGCAAGATATTCTGCAGGACCACCAAGTAAAAGGATTTTTTCAACTTTGATTTTATAACCTTCCATGAATTCATGTACAGTATAAACAGGTTTTTTGTTAATGCGTTCCACCATTTTCATGGAATGGTCAAGAATCTGATTGCATGTGGTTTTAACAATTAGATTTGCAGTATCATCTAAAGAAAGGTTAAGTTGGTTTGCAATTTGAGCAATACCTTGTTCAGCAAGTTTTTTGTCGCCTGCTTCCATCATGCCAAGATATACAATCGCATCGGTTGGTGTTGGATATAAACCTCCAAAGGCCATAGCAGGCCCTTTTCTTTCATGGCCAATTACAAGAGTTCCCTCCTGGACATTTACAAAACTATCCCCACCTATACCTTTGGAGTATGTTTTTAGAGATCGAATAAGACTTTTGTATATACCTATTTTTATTCCCAGGGGTTCGAGAAGCGGGGTCTTATTTACAAGGATTGCAATATCAGTTGTTGTCCCTCCGATATCAAGAACCAACGTGTCTTTGTTCCCTTCAGCATGGGGGATGGAGCCAATGATACTTGCGGCAGGGCCTGAGAGGACGGTTCGGGCTGGGATTTCAAGGGAAGCATCAAGACTCATTGTTCCGCCATCAGATTTAAGAACCTGAATCGGTGCATTTATGCCTTTTTTATCCAGTGAAGCTTTTATAGCTGTGAAAAATTCTTTATGCATACTGTAAACAGCAGCATTTAAATGAGCGGTTGCAATTCTTCTGGGAAAATTGAGATTCCCTGAAACATTGTGACCCATGAATATTTTTTTAAATTGTTTGTTTAGTATTCTTTTAATTACAATTTCGTGGGAGGGATTTCTCACTGAAAATTTTCCAACAACAGCTACATATTCAATCCCGGCTTTTTTGAGTTTTTTTGCGACATCTTCAATCTCTTGTTTGTTTATGTTTTCTGTTTCTCTTCCTCTATGATCAATAGCACCTTTTACTTTATAATAGTGTTTAACATTACCGAAGAGTTCAGCCTGAATGCCAGGACCACTTGAGACAACAATACCAACAGGATTGACATTTTGTTGTACCACAGCATTTGTGGTAAGGGTGGTCGACAAGATTATCTTCTTAATACTTTCAGGGGAAATGCCTTTGAGAAGTTCTGTTATTCCTGTAAGAACAGTGTTGAATAAATCAGAAGGATTAGTTAAAACTTTTACCTTTTTTATAAAGCCTTTATTGCTTAAAAGCACAACATCAGTATGCGTGCCACCCACATCAAGTCCAATAATCATACTGTTTTTCCTAATAAAATTCACTTAGAAGATTAAATAATACTGTATTAGAAATCATACTAATTCCTGTCAGAAAATTATAATGATGTCAATCAGATTTTTTTATTTGTTTTATCTATTTGTTGGCAACAAAGAAATCTTTTATTAATCCCTCTCGTTTAAGCTTGTCTCCATATTCTGCTGCACTTATTTTGTCTTCGAATTTTGATATTCTTACAAGAAACCATGTTTTACTTTTGCCTTCAACTTTTACAAGTCTTGCGTCAAGTCCAGTTTCCTTCAATTTTTTTGTATAATTTTCAGCATGGGGTTGGCTTAAGAATGCAGCAATCTGTATTGTGTATGGCATTTTAGGAACAGGAGCTTTCGCTATTGTCAGTTTTGACTCAACAGGTTTAGTTCTGTTTTTAGAAAAATTGGAAAAAGTATTGAATAATAAGCCTATAATAAGGAAGAGAGAAAGAAAAATAAGAGAAAACTTAATATATATTTTTGTCTTCTCATGTCTTATTATTGAGAGAAAAAAATTATTAAACGCTGACAGAATGAGGTTTATAAGACCAAAAAGATAAGTGCTTATTTTTTTTAGAAAGTTTGAGATGGAAGGTTTTGTATTTGATGCTTGGCGTTTAAGAGGTGATGAGTCAGCAAAGGAAAGCTTTGAAGGTATCTCTTTTCCTTCTTCTTGTTTTCTTATAAGCTTTTGTATCATTATACGTTTTTTACTCTCTTGTTTCAGGTGAGTTAAAGCTTTTTTATAAACTTTTTGAGCTGTAAAGTCGGTTCTTTCAAGTTGAATAAAAGCGTTTGTTAATAAAGGAAGTATTTTGTTATTATTATAGTGGTTTTCAGCAATAAGAGTAAGAATGTCATGGTCTGTTGCATTAAGATCAAGATCTTTTATATGAAAAAGTTTTTTCAGCCATAACAATGCCATGTGTTCGTCATTAGGAGAAAGCTTTAAAAATAGTGTAGAAGCCTTTTCAAAAGTTATATCACTGATTTCTGAAACTGCCATGAATTTTGCCATTGCTCCTGAAAGTTTTTCTGCACAGGTCTTGGCGGAAAATGGTGAAATAAGGAAGGAATCATATATTCTCAAAGCTTTATAATATTTTTCTTCCCCTCTTTTATAGATCCCAGCTCTTTCCCAGGCTGCTCCTTCTTTTATTAGGTTTGAGATCAGTTTTTTCCCAATAAGATCTAAGATAAAACCACAGCCAGTATAGACAAATAAAGCGATTGATAGAAATAAAATAACAGGGTTCATATCTACCGATATATTGTTTAACTGGAAAACAATGAAAAATGAGGCTGGCATGCTGAAAAGAGCTGTAAGCCATAGCCGTACACTTATATGTCTTAGAAACCAGGTCAATTTTCATCTCCTGAGTTAAGCTTTTTATCAGGGATGTCAGTTATTGTGTTATCAGGCTCTGATAGGTCTTTTGCCGGAGGATTGAGTTCCTGCCCCCTTTTTAATGTTATTGTATATATTTCTTCTTCGATATTTGACTCTTCAATATTATTTTTTAATTTTTCTTTTTCAGGAGCACGTCCAGTTATTGTATTTACTTGAACAAAGCGTATGTCCTTTGGTATAGGAAAGTCCTTTTTATGTGAGTTTTTTAAGGCTTTTTTCATAAACTCTGTCCAGATAGGGGCAGCAGCACGCCCTCCGGTTATCCCGCCTCCATTTTTATTGATTAGTTTTTTCTTTTTATCAAAGCCCGTCCAGACAGATGTTGACAAACCAGGTGTGAACCCTATGAACCATGCATCATTATAGCTGTCACTAGTACCGGTTTTGCCTGCGGCAGGTTTGGTAAATCCAAGTTTTCGCACAAAAGCACCTGATCCTCTGTCAACCACAGATTTCATCATATCTATGACCTGGTATGTTGTTGTTGGATCAAGAACCTGTTTTTCCTGAATAATATGTTCGTGGATTACTCTTCCAAAGGGGTCCTCAACACGCCATATCATAAAGGGTTCATGCCTGACCCCGCCCTTGGCAAGGGTTGCAAAGGCTGACGCCATTTCAAGAGGTGTAACAGGGGATGTGCCAAGAGCAACTGAGTAAACATTATTAAGCTTACTTGTTATTCCACATATTTTTGCTGTTTCTATTACAGCTTCAGGTCCGGTTTGTTCTACAAGTCTTGCAGCAATTGTGTTGATGGAGTTAGTAAGAGCTTTTTTTAAAATCAGATCGCCTCTGTTTTGTTTGTCGAAATTTTTTGGTTCCCAGTCTGGTGCTCCTTTTACTGGTATTGAAATCGGCATGTCAGCAACCACTGTTCCAGGATGCATATTGAGCTTTTCAAATGCTGTGTAATATACAAAAGGTTTAAAACCTGAACCAACTTGTCTATGACCGTTAACCGCCCGATTGTATTCACTGGTATAATAATTTCTGCCTCCTACCATGGCTTTAATTGCACCGGAATTTGTGTCAACTGCAACAAGAGCCGCTTGGGGGCGCTCTGTTTGGTCTTTTTCAAGCCCCATTAAATCATCAAGAAGGGCAAGTCCATTTTCAATTGATTCTTTAGCTGCATTCTGGAATTGAATATCAATTGTTGCAGTTACTTTAATACCACCGTGATACACAACTTCTTCGCCATATTTTTGGATGAGTTCTTTTATAAGCGCATCAAGATAATAACTTCCTGTTCGTGAATCAGCATGTTCCCGGGATAACTCAGGACTTGTTTCCATAATTGCTATCTTTTGGAGTTCTGAAATAAAACCAATATCAGCCATTCTTTTTAAAACAACATTTCTTCTTTTGAGTGCTTTTTCATAATTCTTATAAGGATTATATTCAGTTGGAGATTTTGGAAGCCCCGCAAGAAGGGCAGCCTCGCTAAGGGAAAGGTCAGATGCACTTTTGTCAAAAAATACTCGTGAAGCTTTTTCAATCCCCTGAGTCCCCGCACCAAAATGGATTTGGTTAATGTAGGCATGGAGGATTTCATCTTTAGTCGATGTTGTTTCGATTTGCAGAGATACTAATAGTTCTTTGAATTTGCGTAAGTATGATTTTTCAAAACTGAAAAAAAGGTTTTTTGATAGTTGCTGAGTTATTGTAGAAGCCCCCTGAATTTTCCCAGGTTGAAAAAGTGTAATATAAAGTGCTTTTAAAGTTCTTAGCTTATTTATTCCATGGTGCTCATAAAATTTATGATCTTCCACAGCAAGAATGGCATTTATAAAATTTTTGGAAACTCTACTTAAGGGAATTGATTCTCTGACACCAAGAGAAATTAATTTTTGGCCCGATGCAGCAAAAATTTCAGTTTTGGGAGTTTCAATAATCCTGCTTAAAGGCTCTGGAAGTTTTGGGAGGTCTTTTGCACAAATAAAAATTAAAAGAGTCAGAGCAATAGTTGTGCATGCAACAAACAAGAGACCAGAATAAAAAAGAAATCTTATTATTTTAACAAGTGTTGGAAATAATTTCATATATTACTTCCTTTAAGGTTGATTACAAGTTCCCATACAGCCCATTCTCTACCATTTACAATCAAGACATTTGTTTTTTCATTATGTTTATATTCAAAGCCAAGTTTAATATATCCTGATTCTGTTTCATTCCATATGCCTGCTCTTATAATTTTTCCTTCTTTTTCAAGAAGGATGTTAGGACCTTCAATAAGATCATTAATTTTATCAAAAGATAAATCCATCATAGCTTTAAAAAATTGACTGGCAGGGTAGATGCGGTTTTTAAATTGTTCAAAGTCATCAAGGCTTGCATCCACGACAAATTTATTTCCCATCTCAGGTGTTTCAAAGATTTCCTGGTTAATTTCAATGCTTTCTAAAACAAGATTGTCTGAATTGAGAAAAAATATTTTTAAATCTCGACCTCCATGTCCTTCAATAAATATTCGGTCAAGTTTTGGATTATTAAGAAGAAAGAGAAGCTTTACAGAAGGGATTAATCTGTTGGCTGCAAAATCAGGTAGTTTGAGATACATTTTTTTAAAATGCTCTTTATCTAAGTTTATCCATTCTCCTGGCTGAACACCCGAGGCAAGTTCCATAAATGATGTTGATTTTAAGGCATGCTGCTTTGTATCTCGTTGTTTGTCAATAATCTCTTTTAGATTATTATTGGCTATTGAGGTCTTATCCCCAGTTTCCCATATTGTCCCTGTTTCTGGTCGGGTACTGTTGGTTAAGGCAAGATAGGAGCCAATAACCCCTTCACACCAATTGTACCTGAACTCTGAGAAAACAAACCCAAAGGTTATTACAAGAATAACTATGTTTAAAAAAGAAAATACTCTTTTAAACCATTCTGTAAGTGATAAAGGTTCATACCATTGAATCATCATAATATTCTTATGCCTCAAATGGATTGATTTTACAAGGGGTAATTCCTGAGGATTTTTTATTATTATGATTTTGCATAGGATTAGCTTGAAATCAAAAAATACTGACTGATTTGTAATAGTGTTAAAAATTGGACAGAACCTTATTTAACTTTGAATAATTTGTCATTTAAGATAGAGCATTAAAGGGCTTTTTACGTTTAGGTTTTAAATTAAAAAACAAATTTAAAAGATGCTCTCCAAAAGCCCTTTAATGCTCTATCAAGCCGATTGTACAATTTGTGACAGTTTAACCAGCCATCCCTATGGCAAAACTATCCAGATAAAACATCCATCCTTATGGCAACTATCCAGATAAAACATCCATCCTTGACATGACTGAATTTATAAAATACTTATTTATTTGAAGACTATACAGAACTGTATGTTTATTTGTTAACTGAATAGATAGATAAGGCAAACATGCCCAAGAATAAATACAAAGAAATTTTACGATCAAAAATTAAAGGTGCTATTGAGCAAGCCTTAGCTGTGAAAAATAATATTTCTCATAGCGTTGTAAAAGGTGAAATTGTAGAAATTCTAATTAAAGAATTATTTGCTCCATTATTGCCAAGTGATATTGGAGCAGGTACTGGGCAAATAATAGAAAACCATAATAATTTATGCTCAACACAACAGGATATTATTTTATATGATAAATCTATTCTCCCGCCAGTGTTATTTGAAAATAAAATTGGAGTTTTTCCTATAGAGTCTGTCCTCTACACAATTGAAGTAAAAACAACGCTTACCGCAAAAGAGTTAAGGAAAGCTCATTCTGCTGCAACAGAATTAACAAAGTTCACCTTTTTGCCTGGCCTTCAAGATGATAAAGGTAAAGAAAAACACCATCCTATCGAAAGACCACGAAGCGTCGTATTTGGACTTACTTCTGATTTAAAAGCGGGCAGGAAGTCAGAGGCCCAACGTTATAAAGAAATTTATGGGGATGGTTACCCATATATAAGAGCAATATGTGTTGCGGATAAAGAATACTGGCATGAAGCCAACGGCATGTGGATTAAGCATTCAGCTCAAGATCAATACGATGAAATACTAAGTTTTATCGGCGGTGTTATGAATACATATAAAAGGGTTGCTTTAAGTAGGCACAATCCAAATTTAGGACACTATGTTATTGATACACCTGAAGATGGTGAGTTTAATACTATCTATAGTGGTACAGAAACTATAGTGAAATTGAAATGTGAAAATTGCTCATGCAAAGCTGTAATGTATTTTGGAAATACTAAGATTTCAGTTAACACCAAAGATGGATTTATATCTAATGATCTTTGCTCCAAATGTGGTGGCTCATTAATAGCTCCAGGTGGAAAATATGAAATACAAGATAGTGAGCTAATACGTATTGGTGATTTTGAAGAGAACGATATCAGTTAATGTTTTAATCAACCAATCGCTCAATGTGGCGGTTGATTGCAACGATACACTTAACCGTTGGTTAGCAGGTCATTTCAAAAAACAAATGCGTATTTGGCAAAAGCGTTTAGTCTTTATAACATAGGCTGGAAACCTGTATATATGGTAATGGTTGGCTTGATAAAGGTTTAAAGGGCTTTTGGAGAGCATCTATTTAATTTTTTTGTATTTTAAAAATTAAATACCTAAACGGAAAAAGCCCTTTAAGCCTTTATCTTAAAACACATTCTCTTATTTAAAAAAATCCTGCCTGATTTTTGACAATAATGCAGATTCTTAAGTAACTTTAGTTTGTATGTTTTATTTTATTACAAATTTTGCAATAAAAATTATTGTTTGACATTGGTACTGCTCTGTAGTACTATAAGTACATGAAAAAGAAACACCGAAAGACGCTTGAGAAGATATTCTCACATCCGGTGAGCGCTAATATCAAATGGCAGGATATAGTGGCTCTGTTCAATTCTCTTGGTGCCGAGTTGATTGAACGTGAAGGTTCTCGAATTGAGGTGTTTCTTTTTCATGAGGTGAGAGTGTATCATCGCCCACACCCACGCCCTGATACCGATAAGGGCGCAGTAGCAAGTATTCGAGAATGGTTAAAAAATAATGAGGTGTTACCATGATGAATTTAATGGAAATTAATGGTTTTAAAGCTGTTATCAAGTATGACCCTGAAATTGAAATGTTCAGGGGTGAATTTCTTGAATTGAACGGTGGAGCGGATTTTTACGCTAAAGATATTGAAAACCTAAAAAAGGAAGGCTCTATTTCACTTAAGGTATTTCTTGATGCTTGCAAAAAGCGTAATATGAAACCTAAAAAAGAATACTCTGGGAAATTTAATCTTCGTGTACCTTCCAATCTTCATGCAGATATTGTCAGCGCTGCCAGTGCTGAAGGTAAAAGCTTGAATCAATGGATCGTAGATGCCTTAGATAATGCTGCTCATATTTGATTGCCTTGAATGACAAATATGATGTGTAGTTGAAAATGTTTAGATATTATGGTTGACACATAG
>JAGLHT010000046.1 GCA_023143455.1 Desulfobacterales bacterium | reverse complement strand
AATTGAGCAAGGAGAATATTATTTACAAAAATACAGCCTATAGCTAATACAATAAGATCCATTTTTATCTCCTTTTATTTTTTCGGTATAAGATTCATTATGCAAAGCAGTAATCCAAGGCAGACAAAAGCGCCAGGTGCTTCAACCATGAATGTGAATGGTTCAAATGAAGGCCCGAATAGTACAATTGGTGTTTCATAAAATGTAATTGCTCCTGTCCCGAATATCTCTCTTACAGCACTTAATACTGCAAGGGAAAATGTAAACCCTATCCCCATACCAAGTCCATCAGCTATTGAAAGATGAGGTGCATTCTTGCTTGCAAACGCCTCTGCACGCCCGAGAACAATACAGTTAACAACAATAAGTGGAATAAAAATTCCAAGCTTTAAAAAAAGCGGGTAGGTGTATGCTTGCATTAAAAGTTCAACAATGGTTACAAAAGTAGCTATGATTACAATAAAACAAGGAATTCTAACTTTGGCAGGAATACTATTCCTGAACAAAGATACAAAAAAATTGGAAAAAACTAGAACAAATGTAGTGGCAAGTCCCATGCCAATCCCATTTTCAACTGTATTTGTCACAGCAAGAATTGGACATAACCCTAAAACTATTCTAAAAGGAGCAATTTCTGTCCATAATCCTTTGGTAAATTCTTTTGCTATGGATTGTGCCATAACTTATATTCTCCTAATTAGTCTTATTTCATTTTATTTAAAATTTGTGGTTTAAGCTTTAAATAAAGTTTTTTTACCTGAGCTGCTGCAACACTTACACCTTTTGAAGTTACAGTGGCACCAGACAGTGCATCAATATCCCCACCATTATTTTTCAATTTGAAAGTTGCATCAAATCCCATTCCGGTAAACTGGGATACATAGGTTGCATCATCTTTAACTCTTGAACCAATACCCGGTGTTTCACTATGGGTAGTTACTCTTGCTTTTATGATTTTGTCTGTTTCAAGGTCAATACCAACCATTAATCCAACATCTCCTCCAAACCCTGCTCCTTTTGCTTCAAAGGCTACTGCTTTTGAACCATCCTCGAGAACGGCCGGGAAAAAAGTAATTTCTATATCTTTATCTTTAACTTTAGTTGGAATTTTAAACCGCTCTTTTAAGGGATCATTGGTAGCAGTATCGAAAATAGCTCCAATTGCCGGGGCTTTTTGGAATTTTAAAACCTGGCTTTCTATTTTTTCTTCGGTACTTGTTTTAAGTACTGAAAGAATACCGCCTGAAACAGCTGTTATAATTGTTAGTACCATTACCATTTTTATCATTTCACGCATTATTCACACCCCTTCCCAAAGCTTTGGGTCTGATATAGTCAATGAGTGGATTAATAAGATTTATCAAAAGAATGGCGAACACTGTTCCATCAGGATAAGCACCAAGATTCCTGATCAGAATAACCATCAAACCTCCAAGAAATCCATAAATCAGCATGGGAATTAAATTGACCGGAGACGATGAGTTTTCCGTAGCTAAAAATATTGCTCCAAATAGTGTATATCCGGAAAAAAGGTGGAACATTGGGCCTGCATAGCTTCCCGAGTTTGACAGGTTAAATATTAAAGCAGTTATAATAATTCCTGCAATATAAGAAATTGTTATTTCCCATCTTATATAGCCCTTTATTATAAGAAAAATACCGCCAAGAATAAGGCCAAGTCCAAAGTTAGTACCTATTGTACCAACTTGTTGTCCCATAATAAGAGTCTTTATAGGGAAAAAATCAATAGCAGACACACCTTGATGTTTTAATGCTGCAAGAGGAGCAAGTGCTTTAAAATCAAACTGATAATTTAAAAGTGCTGCATCAGAATCAAAATAACCAGGCCATGAAACCATTAGGATTGCAACTCCCACAAGAACCGGATTAAAAGGATTTGCGCCAATACCACCATATATTTGTTTGCCTATTACAATGGCAACAAACGCTCCTATAACAACTACCCACCATGGAGTTGTAGCAGGAAGCATCATACCAAAAAGCAAGCCTATAAGTGCAGCATCAAAATCTCCAGTGGAAAGAGATCTTTTTGTTGCAAAATTCATTATCAACTCAAAGAACATGCTGCTTGATACAGCAAGCAGTATAACTCCAAGGGCAGGCATACCAAACTGGACAATACCAAAAATAACAGCTGGCATTGCAGCAAGCATAATATGTAGATTCATTTTACAAATTGAATCTCCATCATGCCAGAATGGAGCATGAGATACTGTAAGTTTTATTTTATTATCCATTTGCACCCTCTTTCTCAGTCTCTGTTTTCATTTTCAAAAGCTCATGTTTCCCAAGCCTTATATACTGAAATATAGGTATTTTTGCTGTACAGACATAGCTACATAAGCCACACTCAATACAGGATTCAAGATCAAACGTTTCTTTCGCTTCCTCAAACAAATTTGCCTCAAGCTGACGTACAAGAAGGTTCACAGGAATATTTGCCGGGCATATTTTAATACATTTACCACAATTTATACATGCAGAATCAGAAACAAAAGGTATTATACCTGCATCCTGAACAATTATTGAATCCATGCAAGGCTGAACAGGATGATAAATAGTAAAAACTGAAAAACCTTTAAAAGGTCCACCTATTACAATTCTGTCATTCTTATTTGTATGGATGTTAAGGTGTTTGAAAATTGATTTAACCGGGGTTCCTATGGAAGTTTTAATCCGCTTTTGAACACCATCTTTCCCTGTTACACATACAAGTTTTTCAAAATGTACTTTTTTATCTCTGCATGCCTTTGCAATAGAAACAACTGCTTCACTACTTATAAAGCATACCCCAATATCTTCACAGGTTTTCCCTTGGGGAACTGTTGTTTTTAACTGATTTTTCATTATCATTTCAGGAAGGGCATTGGGATAAAAAGATGATATATTAAATACCTGCATTCCGGAAATTTCAAACTCAACATTAAAACCTTCAGGAACAGTTAAAATTATCTTGGGTATCTTAGTCAGGTTTTGAAGAATCTTTATGCCTTCTTTTAAATCCTCTGGTGCTGTTGATAAAAAATACTGCCTTGTTGTTGATGCAAGGTCTTCATCAACTCCTGAAATCACAAGAGTATGTATCTTTTTTGTTGGATCAATAAGAGTTTCAAAAGGAGGTGCTCCTGGTAATGATTTTAATAATTTTGCAGCAGCTTCAAGTTCAAACTTGTCAGCATGCTCTTCAAAATCATTTACAAAATCATCATTTTCTTCAGTTCCTATTACCAAGTATGTTTTAATATTACCGAATTCTCCGGGATATGATTCAATCTTTTTTATTACCCCGGAAACAGGCGAAATCACATATTCTGTGCTTTCTGTATAAAGGGAAAGCTTTTCTCCTTTTTTAACCTGATCTTCTTTTTTTATAAGACTAGTCCTTAAGCTATCCAAAGAATCATTTAATAAAAGTAAAATATTTGATGGCATAAGAACGGTTTCGGGTCCTTTGGGGTCTGATTCCACCGAATCATATTTCAACTTAGGTTGAGATAGTCCTGTAAAAGGTCGTTTAATCATTGTTAGTCCTCGTTTTGTAAAATTTTAACCATACATTATGAATGTATATATGAATTCTATATATCATGGCGCATGGCATGAATTACATTCCACCGGACCTGCTCCAGAATCTTCATGACAACCTTTACATTGCATATGAAACCCATCAGATCTGCTTGGCATATCTTCATCACCGGTATCTTCATGGCATTCACTGCAATTATAAATTTCATCATCCTCAAGATTATGGTGACAATCAATACAGTCCAAGCCATACTCATCCATATGTCCTGTATGTTCAAATAAAACTTTACCTGCTTTATTTTGAAACATTAACCGCATTGGCTGGTCTCCAGATTCAGGAGAGGGAAAGGCTGCATAGCAAACAATTCCTGCGATAAAAAAAATAATCATTAAAAATATGGAAATCTTTAGATTAGTTTGTGATGTCATACTACTCCCTCATATTGTTAGAATCTAATCTTTACATCAAGCAAAGTTACAACACAATCACGTCATATATTAAAAAAATTTTTTTTACAAGAAAAAATTATAATTCTTTGTTGGTGTTATGCAATTAATTGGTTTTAAAGATTTTAATCAGGAAGGGTTTGTACCTCCAATTCTGGGCAACTCTATTATTTATCTTTTTAATAATAAATACTGCAAAAAAAAATAAGGTGAACCCAAAAAACATGGAGGTTAAATTTTGATCTGTTTTTAAAAAAGGTGCTAAACTTTTCCCTGTCACAGCACCGATGAGCAAAAGAAAGACAGGAAAAACATAGAGCATAAATGTAAGGAAAAGTAGAGACTTGGTTTGTATTCCAACAACAACACGATCACCTTTTTCTGCATTCAGAGTATTTTTAACCTCAAAATGCATGGAGTTTTTACTATTCAATATTTCACAATTTTTCTTTGCTTCACACGCATCACATGCAGATGTTCTAATAGTTTTTACCCAGGCTATCGATTTAGTAGCACTCGTAACCACACCCTCTTCTTTTACCATAATAAGGAAAACCTATAATCAAATTGATCACAAATGAGGCTTAAATCAACTCTAAGCATAGACACTGATATTCAAGGATTCTTGCCTGTATTCTGTTTGAAGTCTTTGTTTTGCCTGTATATATTGCTGATCAAGGTTCTGTTTCTTCCTGATATGTCGCTCCTTCAAACTCATCTGCTTTTCAGCATATTCCTGTTTTAATTCCTGCCCCTTTTTGAAAGTATCTATTTTATTTTTTGAATCTGCTGATTCTTCAGATGCTTTTTTTGGGGTACCAGGGGAAGTTTCACTTGTATTGGCAACACCATACTGAGAGTTTAAAGATACACTATTTGTATTATTTATTGATTGCATTTGTACCCTCTCTTTGCCCAATTGACCTTATGCTCAAGCAATGATGTTTACAATCTGTCTGGCTTTCTGCTCTGGCTCTTGATACGGAGTTTGGAGCTGTTTTGGGCTTTCAGGCTCCTTGTTTTCTTTATCTTGAACATTTTCTTTTTCTTTATCAAGCTTGCCAGATGCATTAAGCATTGTTGCCCCTTCTTTACTAATATTAAGCTTAAAAGCCTCCTGGACATGATTTGCAGCTTGTTTATTTAAATCAGTTTCTGCAGCCTTCTGATTCTGTTGTTCAACTGCTACCTGTTCAGCTTGGGGTGTTTTTATAACTTGCGGATTTAAGTATTGACTTTCACCCAAGTTTTGTATGGAATTCGTTGCCATGGCATACCTCCTTCCCTTCTAATTAACCGTATATAATATATATTATATTCCAAAACGAAATTAAGTCAATTTTTTTATTTTTTTCTTGACAAAATCCTATCACTGATATAGAACCTAAAAGTCTTTTTGACATGCTCCCCAGTAGCTCAGTCGGCAGAGCAATTGGCTGTTAACCAATGGGTCCGCGGTTCAAATCCGTGCTGGGGAGCCAAAATTCTAAATTAGCTGAACCTTCTTTTATTTCACCGTTTGCAATACGTAATTTTTTTTAATGAAACAAAATCATCTTAATTCGTATTATCAAAACTTATTTAAGCTTGACAGAACATTAATTATTCAGGATTATAGTAAGTATAGTGTTAAAAAAATCGCATGATTAAAAATATTTTAAAGGATAAAATACTCTGAATGGATAGTATTACAGATACAGTTATCTTAACCATTGATGATGAATCTTATATCAGGCAAAGTATCAAAGCGTATTTAGAAGACTTTGGCTTTATAGTTTTTGAAGCAGAAAATGGGAAAAAAGGGATCGAAATATTCGATTCAAATAAAATCGACTTGATACTGCTTGATCTCAGAATGCCTGAAATGAATGGACTCGAGGTACTAAAAATAATAAAAGAAAAGTCTCCTGACACTCCTTTGATTGTTGCCTCGGGAACCGGTAATATCTCTGCTGTTGTCGAAGCTCTCCACCTTGGTGCATGGGATTATATTTTAAAACCAATAGAAGATATGAATGTCCTTTACCATTCTGTTACAAAAAGCCTTGAAGAAAGTAAGCTTAAAAAAGAAAATAAACTTTATCAGGAACGCCTTGAAGAGCTTGTGAAAGAAAGGACCAAGGAACTAGAAGAAAGTGAAAAACGGTATAAGGTAATATTTGAACATACCGGGACCGCAGCCGTGATTTTAGAGCCTGACTATACGATATCCATGGCAAATTCTCAGTTTTGTGAAATTACGGGTCTTAAAAAAACTGAGATAGAATGGATAAAAAAATGGGGTGACTTTGTAGCCGACGAACACAAAGATATAATAAATCAATTGGGTGAACAAAGAGATAAAAACAATAACTTAAAACCTGTTCAGCATGAGATTATATTATTTAATGCAGATGGGGAGAGAAAAAATATCTATGCCACATTTGCAATACTGCCCGGAATTGATAAAATCACAGTCTCACTACTAGATATTACTGAAAAAAAAGAAGCTAAACAAAGAGGGCATCATCTTCAAGAACAATTAAGAAAATCCCAGAAAATGGAAGCTATTGGTACTCTAGCAGGAGGAATTGCCCACGATCTTAATAATATTTTGAGTCCTGTTTTAGGATATTCAGAAATGACTATGATGGACGTTGAACCTGACAGCAAGGCTTATAAACATAGCGAGAAGATCCAAAAAGCAACTCTTAGGGCTGCTGATCTTGTAAGCCAGATACTCTCCTTTAATAGAAACACAGAAGAAGAGAAAAAACCTATTAAAATACATCCAGTGGCAAAAGAAGCCATCAAACTCTTAAAAGGCTCTATACCATCCACAATAAAAATAATAGATAAGATTGATAGAAATTGTGGATATGTTGAAGCTGACCCAACACGGATACACCAAATCATCATGAATTTATGCACCAATGCCTTTCATGCAATGGAAGCAACGGGCGGCGAACTGACCCTCTCTCTAAAAGAAATCTTTTTATCAAAAGAAGAATTAATCAAACATCCCAATTTAACATTAAATAAGTACATTTCATTTCAAGTTATAGATACTGGTTATGGGATGGATGATAAAACACAGGAGCGAATTTTTGATCCCTACTTTACAACAAAAGAAGAGGGCAAAGGCACTGGACTTGGACTTGCGACTGTATATAGCATTGTCAAAAGCTATAATGGTGCAATTTTCGTTAATAGTTCATTTGGCAAGGGCTCTTCTTTTAACATCGTACTTCCTATTAATTATACAAAAAGAAATAAAGAAATAAAGAAATTAAAAGCAAATATTGCAAAAAATACAAAAAGTGAAAAAATTCTTTTTATTGATGATAATAAAGATATTGTAGAGATGTGTAAACAAGGCCTTGAAGCACTTGATTACAAAGTTATAGATTTTTCTTCAAGTCTTGATGCACTAAATTTTTTTAAAGAGCATCATCAAGATATAGATCTTGTGGTTACAGATCAGACAATGCCTGGCCAAACTGGTATTGGGCTTGCTAAAGAGATGAAAAAAATCAATCAAACTATCCCTATTATTCTTTGCAGTGGCTATGCTGAAGCAGTTGATCAAAAAAAAATAGATGTGGCAGGAATAAGCAAATTTATTAAAAAACCTCTTTCCGTGGATGAACTTTCAAACGTCATCCAAAGTATTCTTAATGATTGAAAATAAATTTGATATTATAGATGCCACACATAAAAAAACCATACTTATTATTGATGATGAAGTTTTCATTAGAAAGAGTGCAAAAAGTTTCTTAGAAGATTATGGTTTTAAAGTCATTGAAGCCCAAGACGGGCAAGAGGGATTTGAACGATGTGAAAAAGACAAACCTGACCTGATTTTATGTGATCTTCGCATGCCAAAAATGGATGGCCTTGAAGTACTTGATGCTGTGACAAAAAGCCAACCTAAAATACCCATAATTATTGTCTCAGGTGCAGGAAATATCAAAGATACTGTTAATGCCCTCAGGCTTGGTGCATGGGATTATATCATTAAGCCCATACCGAATATGGATGTTCTGTACCATGCAATAAATAAAGCTTTTGAACGAGCTGATTTTATTAAAGAAAAACATCGACACCAGGCAAATCTTGAAAAAGCAAATAAAGAACTTAATTTTTTGGTTGACACGCTTAATCAAACCAGGGATAAGCTGGTCCAATCTGAAAAAATGGCGGCATTAGGAGAGCTTGTAGCAGGAATCGCCCATGAAATTAATACACCTATTGGCATCGGAGTTACTGCAGCATCATTTTTAGATGTGAAAACAAAAGAATTTGAAAAAAAATATAAATCAGGAGATCTAAAAAAAAGTGAGCTTGAATCCCACCTTAAGGTATTGAAAGATATCTCCGACACCATACTGATCAACATGGAAAGGGCTGGCGAACTAATCAGCAGCTTCAAACAGATTGCTGTGGATCAATCAAATGAAAAGCCACGACTTTTTAATCTAAATAATTATATTGAAGGAGTCTTATTAAGTTTAAAACCAAAATTTATAGATACTGATCATACAATTGAAATCTCGTGCTCTGATGACATTGAAATAAAATCCTTTCCAGGTGCTTTTTATCAAATTATGAACAACTTAATTTTAAATTCGCTTTTCCACGGCTTCAAAGATATGGACAAAGGCAGAATCGATATGCTATTCAATCTAAAGCATAATTGTTTGAATTTTATATATAAGGATAATGGAGTTGGAATGACCCCTGATCAATGTATGAAAATATTTGACCCGTTTTATACGACAACGCGTGGGCAAGGAGGTACCGGACTCGGCATGTCAATTGTTTTCAATCTTATAACTCAAACCTTGAAAGGAAGTATTGAGTGTGAGAGTTCAGAAAAGAACGGTGTCAAATTTGAAATTAAAATACCTGTTCTGTCTTGCCCTGATAGCTAATTATGCAACTATTCAATCCCTCAAGATGGTATCTTCACCCTCTTTTTATTTTTACATGCTCTATTCTTGCATTGGCTGCTTCTCTGCTTATAACTGTTCAATGGTACATGGAAATTACAGCAGGGCTTGAAATAGTAGTAAAAAGGTTCAATATAAACCCTGATCTTATCTTTCCATCAAAAACCGGAATGATTCTTCTTGTTCTAACGGCGCTTATTACAGTTGTGCTTACAGGAATTTTACTTGCCTATATATATTATCAAAAAACTGTCGATCTTTTCAGACTCCAACATAATTTTATCTATAATTTTACACATGAACTAAAAACTCCGGTAACATCCTTAAAAATATACCTTGAAACTTTTACCAAGCACGATCTTAAGACAGAAGATATTAAAAAATATAGCAGATATATGATAGAAGATATAAACAAACTTACCGAAAATATAAACAGTATTTTAAATCTTGCAAAAATCGAAAGCAGGAGTTATGGGACTGAGTTAACAAATGAAAGCCCAACAAGACTTGTTCAAACTTTTTGTGAAAAAAACGCAAAACTTTTTCACAATTGTAAAATAACAATTGATGACCCTGAAGAGGAAAATTTTATATGCCCTGTCAATGTATTTTTATTTGACATGTTACTCATGAATATTATTTCCAATGCAATAAAATATAATGAATCTGAAAGCCCTCTTGTAAAAATCAAATTCCACTATTTAAAACATAAAATTATGATTGAATTTATTGACAACGGCATAGGCATAGAAAAAAAAGAAATAAAAAAAGTATTTAGAAAGTTTTATCAATCAAAAAGAGAAGAAAAAGGTGAAGTGGAAGGTAGTGGTCTGGGTCTTTATCTTGTCTTCAATATTGCAAGAATTCATGATTGGAAAATTATAACATCCAGTGATGGTCTTGGGAAAGGCTCTATGTTCGCACTCATAATCCCAAAACTTAACCCTGATGATTTAATAAGGAATTTTTTATGGAAAACTCTGAAAAGAAACGCATTCTGGTCATAGAAGATGAAAAACATATTGCTGATGGACTCAAACTCAATTTAAAATTACAGGGATATGATGTAAAAATTGCAAATGATGGGCTATCAGGACTTGAAAAATGGCAATCATGGCATCCTAACCTTATTATTCTTGACATAATGCTTCCTGCCATGGATGGTTATTCTGTTTTAAAGAATATAAGAGAGAAAGACGAAAAAATTCCAGTACTGATTCTCTCAGCAAAAGGGAATGCCGAAGATAAAATAAAAGGGCTCCGCTTTGGCGTTGATGATTATCTTTCAAAGCCATTTGATTTAGATGAGTTTCTTTTAAGAATTGATCGCCTTCTTACAAAACAAAACTGGTATCAAAATGAAAAAGATGATCTGTTCACAGAAAAAACATATAGCTTTGGTGACAATGAAGTTGATTTTATAACTTATAGAGCAAAATGCAAAACAGGTGAAATAACTCTTACCGATCAAGAAGTAATACTTCTTAAAATCTTCATCAATAACAAAGACAAGCCTCTTTCACGGAAAGAACTTCTTAAAGCTGGTTGGGGATATTCAAGCGATACTTCAACAAGAACGGTTGACAACTTTATTGTAAGGTTTAGAAAATATTTCGAGAAAAACCCAAAAAAACCAGAGTTTTTTAAAAGTATGCGATCTGTGGGATATATATTTAATAAGGGAGACTAAAGAAATAACAAACTTTATTTCATGTTGACCTTATTGATTTACCTGCTACTAATGAAAGAATATAACTTTTATTAATTATTTCTGAATATATACTGACTTGAGCTTTTTTTTGATTATAAAGAACTCTGTCTTCAATAACTTCAACACGGTGAAGACTTTCATTAAAGCCTTTTTTTATATATTTTAAAAAGGCTTCCTTAACAGTCCATTTTGTTAATATATCTTCAATAGTATCATCCATGCTGTTTATTTCATTTTGGGTAAAAGCGATTTTTAAAAAATTATTATCTGGTTTCCCCATAAACTGTTCAAGGTCAACACCGATATCAACATTTTTCTTTGTGCATACACCAACTGCTGCATAATTACCTGAATGAGAAAGGGATATCTTAATGTCAGGAAAATCCGGTAAAAATGGAGCGCCCTCTTTTTCATAAGAAATATTAATATTTTGCAGCTTATCGATATTCTCTAAAAATAAACAAAGACAGTTTTTTAATAAAAATCTGCCTGAAAGCCATTCTATCTGCTTTTTAAGGCTTTTAAAATTATTTAAAGCCTTAAGTTCTAAATCAGAAAGAAAGCTTTTTGAAAAATCATCTTTTTTAATTGTTTGATTCCTGACCATAACATCATCATGAACAAAACCCTGATATTTTTCTGCACAAAACAGTGTCTTTAAAATTACAGGTATTTCACAATACCACAATCTGATTTCCGGTTCGTTTTTTAAGGATATGGATTTGACTTTATTTTTGATAAAATGAGTCATACTTGAATCTATATATTGAGCCCCCCGACTTTCTTAAGTTAATCTGTAACAGACATGAATAATACTCCAATAAAAGAGTAAAATCAAACTTACATTTTCCAGGAGATTTTGATGTCAGAGTACAGACCCGACTATGGCAGAACCTACAACAAAGGCTTAAAAAGAACTCTGTGGATAATTTTTTGAATAGAAACTATACAATTACAAAAGAAAAATATAAACGCATAAAAAAAGACAAACCATTCTGAGGATGAAATTTTTTGATTAAATAGTAGAGCCTTAATAATAACAAAAAAGTCTCTGACCGGTATTCCGCCCAGAGACTTTATTTTTCAAGTCATTGAAATGACTTTTTTTTAAAACAAATAAAACGGTTAACTAAATCACAGTCACATTTGCTGCTGAAGGACCTTTTTGACCTTCCTCAATCTCAAATGAAACACGGTCCCCTTCATTAAGGGATTTAAAACCTGTTGAATTAATACTTGAATGATGTACAAATACATCTTTTCCGTCGTCTTCCTGTTCGATGAATCCAAAACCTTTTGAGTCGTTAAACCATTTTACTGTACCGTTAGCCATGTTGGCAATCTCCTAAATAATTGTAATAAAAAAATACTAGCTTCTAACTTTGGGGGGCAAACCACATATTAATATTGGGATATACACCTTACGGAGGAAACTTTTGCGCGTCACTTATATCTGCGCTACTTCCATCAATATATAGCAAAATAAAAAAAAGTCAAGGATTAAATAATTTTTTATATTGTTTGGCATTTTTTTTGCAATACCTAATCATTGCCTGATCCTCTTTGTTGTGCATAATTTTAATTATTATTAAAGAATTTTATGAAACGGGTGAAAAGATTAATCATTGACAAAAGATAGGTTCCTGTAATAAAAAAAAAGGTTTAGACTAATAAATTTGATAAGAATATCCAGGAAACAATATGATGAAGGAACTTAACATAAATATCAGCAAGGATCTCAGTAAAATTATCGGTGGTCGGGAAAAAAGAATTGCCAAATTTTCCGGAGAGGATTTCAGGGAACAATTTATAGATGAAAATTTTGATAAATATGACAAAACCAATATTGAATTAGACGGTGTACTGGGATATCCCTGGAATTTTCTTGATGAAACCTTTGGAAACATGGCCCGAAGGCATGGGAAAGAAGATTAGACCAGCAAGCTGAATTTTTGGCCGGATTAAGGATACAAAACTGTGAATACCATCGATACAGATAAAAAAGATAACGATAAACAAGTAACTATCACAGCCCTAATCAAGTGCATACCTATTTTAGAAAAAATTGCAGGCAGGTTCGAACTTCTGGAACAACTGCCGGAACCTCAGCGCATTGCTTTTATAGCTGCTGCTGGAAAAATTTCCCGACCCAACCCCGAGGAAATTAAGAAGCGGAAAAAGGATAAAAAACGTCAAAAGCACAGAGCTATTGTAGAAAAAGAGCGCAGGTTACGAGCGGCCACAGGAATCAGGCGAGCCAGAGAAGCCTCTGTTTTTAAAGCACCTCAACAAATTTCGATTTCTCATACTGGAGTAAAAGATGGGTATGAAGACACAGGGCAAAGGTTGAAAACACCACGTAATTGTTATGTGTGCAAAACAGAATTTACAAAACTCCATCATTTTTACGATACTATGTGCATGGAATGCGCAGAGCTCAATTATCAAAAACGATTTCAGACAGCTTCTTTAAAAGGACAGGTGGCTCTGATCACAGGCTCCCGGCTCAAGATCGGTTATCAGTCTACTTTAATGATGTTGAAGGCCGGGGCAAGAGTGATTGCCACCACCCGCTTTCCCAAAGATTCAGCCCTGAGGTTTTCTGGGGAACCGGACTTTTCTGATTGGGACCACAGGCTCCAGATCTATGGGCTGGACCTGCGTCATACACCCAGTGTAGAACTTTTTTGCGATTATATTAAAAAAAAATACCAGCGTCTGGATATTCTTATAAATAATGCTGCCCAGACTGTTCGACGGCCACCAGGGTTTTATGCCCATCTTATGAAAAATGAAACAAGACAGATGGTGCAACTACCTGAAAATGCCCAGACCCTTCTGGGTCAGTATCAGACCTGTGTTTCTCAACTCGAATACGGTCTGACAGATAATGTGGGCACAGAAAAAGCATTGCCCGTGACCTGGAATGGTACGACTCCTGGTGTTGGACTGCGCATGCCTGCCCAGTTGTCCCAGATTCCCTATTCCTATGACCATTCTCTGGATGTACCCGAAGTTTTCCCTGCAGAAAAGCTGGATGCTGACCTTCAACAGGTTGACCTTCGAAAAACCAATTCCTGGCGACTGAGACTTGGAGAAATTCAGACTTCAGAAATGCTGGAGATCCAACTTGTAAATTCTATCGCACCCTTTGTTTTATGTAATCGTCTATCAGATTTAATGAAACTTGACTTCACCGGGAATAAACATATTGTCAATGTTTCAGCCATGGAAGGCAAATTTCTGCGGTTTAAAAAAGGCAGCCGCCACCCCCATACCAATATGGCAAAGGCTTCATTGAACATGCTCACCCACACCGCGGCCAGCGATCTTATCAAGTACGGAATTTACATGAATGCCGTTGACACTGGCTGGGTCACAGATGAAGACCCTGCCATCCTGGCTAAGTATAAGCAAGACTGCCACGATTTCCAGCCGCCTCTGGATATAGTGGATGGAGCAGCAAGGGTTTGTGATCCGTTTTTCCACGGTATTTTGACAGGAAAACACTGGAGTGGTAAATTTTTAAAAGATTATTTTCCCATTGACTGGTAGCCAATTTCATTCAGGTCTGATGACAAATCAGGATATTGACTGTTCTTCAATGGTGTGTTTTAATGATTTTAATACCAAAAGTTGTTATTGTATGATCTGTATTTCACGTGTCAGTCGGACATGTTACAAAAGCTTTTGAAGAAAATAAAATCAGATTAAATAAAGCTTATCATTACTTTCTTGATTTCAATGATTGAACTAATTCGTCAACAGAATGGCCTTCTGGCGCTAATGCAACAGGATTAACCTTTAGCAGATCTTCCCATGCTTTAATCGCTTCATCAGGCGTGTTTAAATCATGCATAAAAACGACACCCTTATTAAATCGTGATACTTCATGCTTTGAATCAACACTTATGGCTTTGCCAAAGGATTGAATTGCTTTTTCAGGCTGATTATCACGACGATACATGACTCCAAGGTCAGTCCAGACATTTGCATCGCCTGGATTCAATGATAAAGCTGTTTCATATGCATGGATTGATTTTTTATACTGATCAGCATCAAAATATGTATTTCCCAGATTCTTCCATACTTCAAAATTGTCAGGATTATTTTTGGTTTCTTTTTCAAGCGCTTCAATGATAGCAGAACCCATTGTTTCAGGTTTCTGGGGATGAGGTTGTGCCAATTGACTCGAATTATTTATACTTTGTGGTAAAGAACTTATTTTCCAAACACCAAAAGCAACACCAATTATAAACCCTATTATCAGTGCAAAAAAAACCACAAGATACATGCTGGATTTTTTAACATATTCTTCACTATTATTAATATTGTTAGCCAAAATTTCTCCTTAAACTAAAATTGATTATTTGTTATATTTGTATAAAAATTAAATTTTATCACGGAAAATCGGTTTAAGTGATCAGGAGAAAACCTAATTTGTTTATCAATTAATCCATATAATCGCTGAAAATATATCTTATGCTTAAAAGAGATTTGTACTTTTCTTTGGATTTCTATATAATAAGTTAAACATACAAAAAAGGAGAAAGCCAATGATTAAAGCAAAAGATATTATGGTAAGAGATGTTATTTCTTTATCACCTGATACTGAAATATCAAAAGCTGTTGAACTTCTCCTGAATAACCATTTCAATGGCGTTCCTGTTATTGATGCCAATGGCTTACTAATTGGTGTTTTGTGCCAGAGCGATTTGATCTTCCAAAAAAAAGATATACCTTTTCCACCAATTTTTACGATTCTGGACGGAATTATTCCTTTATCATCATCCAAAAAACTTGAAAAAGAATTTCAAAAAATATCTGCAACCAAGGTTGAGCATGCAATGGTCACTGAACCAGTTTCTGTGGATCCTGAAACCCCCGTAAGTGAGATTGCAAGCCTCATGGTTGAAAAACATTTTCATACTATTCCCGTGGTTGAAAATAAAAAGTTGGTTGGTATAATAGGAAAAGAAGATATTCTAAGAATTCTCATGGCAGAGAAAAGAGTTGATTCGTAACAAATCAATTCGGCTTACAATTAGAAAACCTTATTTTTTGTTTAATATTTATTTGCGTTTAATCCTTGGTTCATCTGGGCTTTTGCATTTTGGATATCAAACTTTCCCATAAAAAGTTCAGACACCCTAAGTTCTATGACCAGACCAGTGCAGTCATGACCGTGAAAAAATATGGTTTTTTAATTTACTCTTTTTCTAACGAACAAATCATTATTGAATCTTTTATAATCCACTTTAACGCTTATCTTAAGAATAATACTTTCAATATATGAACAACAATGTTCGATTACCATGCAAATAATAATTTAGCTACCTGCATCATATGTACAAGATGTGAAATCTATTTCTTCTCCGCATTGATCGCATTTATGATTTTTTTCAAACTCATCTGAGAAAATTTCTTTAGTTGCATTGCATTTTGGGCAACTACAGGTAAAGGATTGTAAACTTTTAAATTGCTCAAAACCTGGGCAGTGTGCTGGGGTTGTTGTCATGGCATCCTCCTTTTGCTGTTGATTATTGAACGAAAACTTAGTTAATAATTAAAGGCTAATTTGTCATCATTGTCAAGTTAAAACAAATATTTAATTTGAATTTATCAGGGTGCGACCTTTCAACTTTCCTTTTAAAATGTCGTCAACTTTGTTATTTAATTCAGCCAGAGAAATCTCATTGTAAATACTTTCAAGCAGGTCAAGCTTCCAGTCTGTTACGAGTTTTTTCCAGGTTTTTAAAATTGTTTTAGCATCGCCAACGAGCTAATGCCCAATCATTTAAGCAAGAAATGACGGATAAGTCTGAGATCAATGTCATCAGGATTAACTGATCCGTATTCTTCTTCTATTTCATCAAAGATTTCATTTGTTACAAAAATAAAACTATCTTCTATTTCTTCGCGACCTGTTTTAGTAGCCTTTGAAATCCAAGTAATGAAATTTTTTCTTTTTATGTTATCAATTTCAAGCCCTTCTTTGTCTGAAAAAAGAGCAGCAAAAAAATCTTTAAAAACTTTAACGGGAATTGGACTCAAGGAATTATCCAGACCAAGATGATCCTTTGTCCATAAGGTCAGAAAGAGAGATTTATATGTTAAAATACCTTTAGAAAATGATTGGATATCAATATCAAGGGCTTCTAACATTTTATCGGTTACTATAACTTTTTCAATCTCAAAGGCAACATCATTTATCTCTTGGAATGATTTAAAGTTCCTGTAGGATTTTCCCTGGCTAAAGCTATCAAAGAAGAGAGGCCTGTCAAGCATTAATCCCCCAACTATACCAAGCCATTTTTCATCAAGAAAGCTTAGCGGAAGATTGTTTTTATTCATAAAACAATTTCCATGCCACAGGTTAATTTTCCTTCCAAGCTTTAGGATTTCAGTTGAACCAGTTCTGAATACATCTTCAAGAAAATATTTTTCAATCACTAATCCGGGATTTTTCTTATTCACTCTTTCAATACCCACTGAAAGATAACCACATGTTTTTTCTATTACACGCTCAAGATCTTCTTTTTTACGAATTTTAATTCTATCAGCAGAAATTACTTTATTTACAAGGGATGCAAATTCAGCTTGTAAATCCAAAATAGTATCATTACTAAGTTTTTCCAGTACTGATGCAAAAAGATTATCTTCTTTAATAAATGTGGATGCATAGTGTGGTGTCACTGGGATTTCAGGGTTATAAGCTTTCTTGTTAGCCAATGATTTTGTTGACCTTTCTCTTAATTTAAGAGAAGACAATGGCTGATAAATGCCAACTGCCTCATGGGCAGGAAGGAACCCTTTTTCTGCAAGCCTGACATTTTTAAGCCTGAATTGCTCTTCTTCGACTTCCGGGGCCAACACAGAACTCGTTTCAAGCAAAACCGCATGAAATACTTCAAGATTCATCTGTGCAACCTTCTCAAGCATCTCTACAATAAGCTCTTGTACAGGTTTTCCACTCTCATTTTCATCAGAGTTAGCAATCCTGAAATAAAACTTATCATCAAATGTAATGAACCCATCTTCATCAGGAGGCACATCATCATGTTCCCTGATTCTTATTTCCATATTCTTTAAAAAGTAATACTCTATTAAATCAACTTTTTCTTTCACAACCCAGCGCATAAGGCGTTTGGGGTCAGCCTGGAACAGCAGACTTAAAACAGCAGTCATATTTGCAATATCAGGTTTGTCGTCTTCCCATATATCCATATCCAGGATATATTCCCACTGATCAGAAGACGCTAATGACAATACTGGAATAAAATCTTCTTTCCCGACTGAATGCATTAAAAAATATAAATCCGGGCCGGGGAAAGATTGAATTAGTGTAGCAGGTTGTGGAGAGCTAAGGATTCTATCAAGTGCTTCCTCGGGCTCAAGTTTTAGAATTTCTTCTCTTTGCAAGGAAAGCTTCAGCTCTTTTTTCTTTATATTTGCTAATTTATAATCATTCATATCTTATCCATTAATCAATTGTTAATCTTTTGGTTGCAAATCTTAATATACTGCTGAACAGTAGAAATATCTTTATATTTATTAAAATAATTCATGGCGCTAACAAAATCCTTGGTATTCATACAACAAATTCCCAAACAAATATTCAAATCATAACTATCCGGAAAATAACCCAACCCTTTTTCAAGATAAAATATTGCTTTTTCAAATTGAGTTTTTTGTTGGAAAAGCATTCCAAGTCCAAGATATGCATCTAAATCATGATTATACTTCAAAGCTTTCTTAAATAGTTTTTCTGCAATCGTATAATTTGCCCAGTTCTTTACATATTTATTATTTGCATATTCACCATGACTGAATGTCATACCAAGTCTTGATAAAAATTTTGCATGCTCAACATAAAGCTCATCATTATGGACAAGGTTAATATCTAAAGCAAACTTGTCAAGGTTTTCAAAAAAAGCGGTCCTAAGTTTCTCACCAAACTTTTTTACATCCTCAAAGCAAAGGTTTTGGTCAAATTTAAACCATGGGATATCTTCAATTTTTTCTTTCCATATGTCATCTGAAACAAGCCCTTTTTCTACAAGTTGGTTATAAAATTCAGTTCCTGGAAAAATTACCAGCATATAAAAAATTGCGCTTAAAGGTTTTATTTTAGTAATTAAATCACAGGTCTCTTTTATTGTTTCCATGTCTTCTGAAGGTGAGCCATAAATAAAATATGCCCTTGACAGAATCCCGTATGAACTTGTCATCTGAAATGTTTTAATAATTCTTTCGTAGTTTACTGGCTTTCCAAGGTTTTCTCTTATTTTCAAAGCACCACTCTCAACACCATAACTAATCTGAATACAACCTGCTTTTCTCATAAAAAAGAGAATGTCTTTATTGATAAAATCAACTCGTGATATTGCAGCAAAGGTAATATTGATTTTTCTTGAAATAATCATCTTACATACTTCAATCACTCTTTTTTTATCCATTGTAAAAGTGTCATCAGAGATATAAAAATGAGTTATCCCTTTTTTATAAAGACTCTCTATCTGGTCCACAAACCATTTAGCTGAATGGAATCTTACCTTTCCTTTACCCCAGAATCTTGGAGACCCACAAAAATTACAATTACCAGGGCATCCTCTTGATAAAGATATGTGCTGAAACTTAAAAAATTGAGCGGGGTTCGGAAGTATGTCAAGATCATTAATTAATTCTCTTGTTTCAGTTTTTACAACATGATTACCTTTTCTGTACAAAAGTCCTTTTATTGTTTCGGGCAGATCAACACTGCCTGATTTGATCTTCTCTGCAAGTTCTAAAAATGTGAATTCACCTTCTCCTGAAACAATATAATCAAGCTCTGGCAAAGTCTCAAAAAAATGGTCCGATAAAAAAGTCGCGCAAGCGCCACCAAATACTACTTTGACTTCTGGATTAAGTTTTTTTACCTCTATTGCTAATTCAAAAGCTGCAAATCTATTTGCATTTAGAACAGAAAAACCAACTATGCCTGGCTTTCCTGTTCTAAGCCTCTCTTTTAAGTAAATAAGAGGTTGTTTTTGAAGTGCGAGATTGACAATCTCTACATCAAAGCCATGTTTTTTTAGAAGTGCGCCAATATAATAAAGCCCTGTGGGAACAGAAAAGGCATCATATTCATCTGATCTAAAATCTAGGAGATAAGGATTTACAAGGAAAATATTCAAACTAATGAGACCTGAATAATGGTTAGTCGGTTAAAAAACCGAAAAATTAATCTAATAAGAAGAAAGGATTACGTCGTCAAGTCCTCTTTTAGGAACATGATGCACAAGATTTTTATCACGGAAGTATTTAATATCACCGTCAGCCTTAACTTTTTCTATTTTTACCTCTTCAACCGGCTTGCCCACAGCAATTACAAGAAGAATCTCAAAATTATCATCAAGTTTGAGAACATTTTTTAGCTTAGGATGGTTTATGGCTGCAAAAATACACCCGGCAAATCCTATATCCCTCGCTCCTAACAGTATTGTTTGGGCTGCTATTCCATGGTCACACCAAAAATTTGTTGCAATAGTTTTGTCTCCAAGGATTACAATATAGCCTGTTGGTCTCTCCAAGGGTTCTGGCCCTTTCCAGTCTGTTAAATATGCTGCCCACTTGAGACATGAAAAAATTTCTTTATTTTTTTGCTCATCCGCGGAAAGAACATATTTCAAAGGCTGCATATTACCTGCTGATGCAGACATTCTCGCAAGATCAACAAGTTCAGCAAGCATTTTTTGATCCACTTTAACAGAGTAATCAAATCGTCTGCAACTCCTGTTGTTTTTTACAAGTTCAAAAAATGACATAATTCCCCTTTTTTAAAAAATGATCCAACTAAATTAAGTGTTAAGGTTTATGCATATCAATCCACTCAAGCACTTTATCAAACTCGGACGCCATCTCTTTTAAAGCTTTGCCCCTATGACTAACACTTCCTTTTTCTTCAATGGTCAATTGTGCAAATGTTTTATCAAACTCAGAGTAATAAAAAACCGGGTCATATCCAAAACCGTTATTACCAACAGGCTCTGAAAGGATTTCACCTTCGCAGCTTGCCTCGTATGTAAGAGCAGCCCCAGTGGGTATAGCAAGAGAAAGAACGCACTTAAAAGAAGCTTTCCGATTATCTTTACCTTTTATCTCTTTTAATAGTTTTGTAAGGTTTTCCTGATCTGTTGCATTGACTCCAGCATATCTTGCTGAATATACACCTGGTTTACCATTCAGAGCATCGACAAGGAGTCCTGAATCATCTGCCAATGCAGGAAAACCAAGAACTCTGGCAGTAAATGATGCTTTTTTATAGGCATTGTCATCAAAGGTTTCTCCATCCTCTTCAACTTCAGGGATGGGTCCAAAATCATCAAGATTTTTTATTGTAATGGGAAAAGCTTTTAAAATATTCTCAATTTCTCGTGTTTTCCCTTTATTTCTGGTTGCAATCACTAAAATATTATTCAAAATATAACTCCGATAATTCTTAAAAAACATCTTAAAATTAATGTTGCTTAAACTTAGTCAAGATAATATAAGGCAGGGGATATTCTTTGTAAAGGCTTTCATCTTTCTATTTCATTTTTCAGTTTCACTATTTAAAGAAGCAACTGCTGAGACCATATTGCCATTGCCATGATACTCAACTTTATCGAAACTATACATACATGCCATGGCAATGCCTCGACCATGGCTGTCAAATGCTCTTTCAGGAGATATATCCAAATAATTTTGCCAATTAAAACCATCACCTTGATCCTGAATAATAAATTCTATAGCATTGTCATATCGATTCATCTGAACTTCCACTGATTTTGCTTTGTTCTCGCTAAGAGATAATCGCCGTAGAATTTCAGACGTCCATTGATTGTCTTTATTTAACTTTGATTTTTCTTCATATGAAATACCAAGGTTCCCATGCTCAATTCCATTAAGAATCAACTCCCACAACCCGACAACAACCTTGCGAGGCTCTGGGCAGGTACTTGACAAAAGAGCTGAAAGTTGTTCTCCCTGCTCTGGAGTAGAAATTTCAAATTCTCCTTTTTTTATATATGCAAAAGCCTTAAGCACCTTATCTGTCTTATCTTTAAGTTTATTATACTTTATAGAATCAGAAACAGCTGCATTTACAATAGCCCTAAGATCATCTCTTTTATAAGGTTTTGTAAGATAATAATATGCACCAGCCTGTAGACCTTCTAAGATATCGTCCTGGTGTTTCATTGCAGTTTGAAAAATCACGGGTATTGTTTTAAGGATATCATGCGATTTTATTTTCTTAAGCACTTCCATACCGCTCATTCGCGGCATACTGCGATCTAAAAGAATTGCATCAAACTTTTCAGGGCTTTCAGCCAGCGTATTCCATGCTTCCTGCCCATCACCAGCAGTAATAACCTTAAAATTTTCATCCTTCAAATGGTATGAAATTATTTTGAGATTGTAATCCTCATCATCGACAGCAAGCACTATGGCCGTTGGTTTTTGCATCCATTATCCCTTATACGAATATTAGAGTTTACAACAAGTATTTTTCTATTTTATTAAACCTGCCAAAGTAAGTCAAGGTACTTATTTTTTATGGGTGCAATTAAAACTGTTGGG
>JAGLHT010000045.1 GCA_023143455.1 Desulfobacterales bacterium | reverse complement strand
AGAGCAAATGCTGTTAAATATGTCCATGAAAAATTTGGTGTAAATGGTTTATGCTGTATATGTGCCATTGACAGGGCAGCATTCCCTGCGCTTATGGAATACTGGGTGCCAGAGGTTGATGTTATTGGAGTTCACGAACTTGTTGGAAATGCCCTGATTTTGGAAGGAGAACATAAAAGAGAAACTGACCTGAGAATGGAACCCCTGCCAGGCGTAGAGCAAACTAAGGAGGAAGACGATGAGTAAAAGCGCTATTTTCACAGGCCTTGTAATATTTATCATAGTCGCTCTCTTCCCTTTCTGGATCAATCTTGGTGAAATAAAACCAGCTCCTGAACCAGAACTTTTAGGCAAAGCCAAGGCAGCCAAAAAGTGCGTACTTGATAAAATTGATATGAGAGCCAACCACATGTCTCTGCTTGATGAATGGAGAGATTCAGTAGTAAGAAATGCTAACAGGATATATACAAACACTGAGGGGAAGGAATTTGAAATGAGTCTTTCCACCGGGGACAATTCCTGTTTAGGCTGTCATGAAGACAAGAGCAAATTTTGCGACAAATGTCATAACTATGCTTCGGTAGATCCCTATTGCTGGGAGTGCCATACAGACCCAAAGGAGATTAAATGATGAAAAAGAGCAGAAGAAGCTTTCTAAAAGTGGCAGCAGTGTCTGCCATTGGAATCGGAGCTGCTCCGGCAATCAGTCTTTCCTCTTCATCTAATTCCCAAAGCACATCCAATGCAGTTAAAAGCAAAAATCATGAAGCAAAGACTGCAAAACGATGGGGAATGGTAATAAATTGCACTAAGATTTCAGATGAAGTTGCAGAAAATATTGTCGAAGCATGTCATAAAAACCATAATGTACCTGATTTTAACCATGAGGTGAATACAGAAAAATATCCAAACACCAGGCCTGTTAATCATAAACAGGAAGTAAAATGGATATGGGAAGAACATTTTAAATATGCCTTCCCTGATAAAGAAGATGAATTTCTTGCTGACAAGTATAAAAATCTTCCTTTTCTTGTACTATGCAACCATTGTAAAAGTGCACCTTGTGTCAAAGCTTGTCCGACACAGGCAACATTCAAACGCGAGGATGGAATCGTAATTATGGATTTTCATCGTTGTATCGGATGTCGTTTTTGCATGGCAGCATGCCCGTTTGGCTCCAGAAGTTTCAATTTCAGAGACCCAAGACCTTTTATTGAGGAAACCAATCCTGATTTCCCAACACGGTCAAAAGGCGTTGTTGAAAAATGCAACCTCTGTGCGGAACGACTTGCAAAAGGTGAACAGCCTTATTGTGTTGAGGCGTCTGAAGGTGCAATAGTTGTTGGAGATCTTGAAGACCCTGATTCTGACATTAGGGCACTTCTTAATGAAAATTATACTATTAGACGTAAACAGACGCTTGGAACTGAACCTTCTGTTTACTACATAATGTAAGAGAGGCGAGTATGCTTGAAATAGCTATTAAAGGAAGTAAAAAATACTGGATTTGGCTGACTATACTGCTCGTCATAATGACAGTAGGAGTTGCTGCCTATATTGACCAGTTTATTAATGGTCTTATGACCACTGGTCTGAGTCGGGACGTTTCCTGGGGATTTTATATTGCAAACTTTACCTATCTTGTTGGAGTTGCAGCGGGTGGTGTAATGGTTGTAATACCATTTTATCTGCACGATTATGAAAAATTTCACAGGATAACAATTCTTGGTGAATTTCTTGCAATTGCAGCTTTGGTCATGTGTCTTCTGCTAGTTGTTGTAGATGTTGGGCAACCTGTACGTCTATTGAATCTGTTTTTATATCCATCACCCCAATCAGTCTTATTCTATGATGTGCTTGTACTTAACGGATATCTTGGTTTGAATATTATAATTGGCTGGAAAGTTCTTGAGGCAGAGAGAAATCAGGTTAGACCACCTGCCTGGACTTATCCGTTGATTTATCTTTCAATCCCCTTTGCAATTGGTATTCATACAGTTACTGCATATCTTTATTGTGGGCTACCGGGTCGTGGATTCTGGCTTACAGCAATCCTGGCACCAAGATTTCTTGCATCAGCATTTGCAGCAGGACCTTCTGTTTTGATTCTGCTTTGCTATGTTGTTAGAAAATTTACAAAATTTGATCCGGGCTGGGAAGCAATGCAGACATTGTCAAAAATTGTCTGTTATGCTCTTATTGCCAATGTATTCTTCTTTTTATGTGAAATTTTTGTGGTCTATTATAGTAATATTCCAGGACATGTATCACACATTCAATATCTCTTTTTTGGACTCCACGGTTACAATTCAATGGTTCCATGGATGTGGACTTCAATAATACTAATGCTGATCGGTATAGCTCTACTTATTATTCCATGGCTTAGAAACAATGAATTCCTACTGCCTTTTACTTGTGTAATGATTATAATCGGTACCTGGATCGATAAAAGTCTTGGCATGATAGCAGGAGGGTTTGTACCATCGCCATTGCATCATGTTACCGAATATGCTCCTACAATAAAAGAAGTTATGATTACCTTAGGAATTTATGCCCTTGGGCTCATTATTCTTACAATCCTCTATAAGCTTGCAACTACTGTAAAAGAAGAGGTAAGAGGGTAATATTAATTAGGTAAATTAATAATTTGATCTAAAAAGGGGATTTATTAACAAATCCCCTTTTTTTATTACTATGGAAAATAACACATCACAAATTCATTGTTTTGATACAATAAGAGATGATCTTCTTGCATCACTATATTCTCATGATCATAAAAAATTTGAGCTAACCTTTTCAGATCTTATAAAAAAAGTAAAATCAAGCCCTGCCCTTTTAGAAAACTCGCAAAAATCACTTTATCAGATTGTCTCAATTGTTAAAAAATTCAAGAAAGAACAAAAAAAAAATAAGTCTTATGCTGATCTGAATGAATTTTTAAAAACACACACAAGACTTGAAACAAAAAACCAAACCTTAATTGATTATAATACATGGAAAACCAATCTTGGAATTGATGATAAAACTTTAAAAATTCTTTTTTCAACAACAATAAATTTTCAACTGACAATAGGATGCAGCAACTATTGCAAAAGGTGTAATGAGTGGGCGCTTCCTGGCGTCAGAAAATATTTCTCATATAACGCAGCAATAGAAATTGCACAAAATCTTGCAAGAGAAAAAAATAAGGACTACGCACTTTATTGTGCATCTGACCCCCTTGACTGGCAAGATAAAAATAAAAACATTACACATCTTATTGAAACTCTATCAAAAGAAAATCTCACACCTGCCTATGGATTGCTGACAAAAATACCCAAAGGTAAAAAGACAATATTCAAACAACTTGTTCAAGCTGGAACAGATATATCTGCAAGCATTACCTCTCTGAACAGAAAAAAAATAAAAAAAATTGAGACGGAATTATCCAAAACAATACATAACCAACACGACACAGATGATCTTCTTATCCCTGCAGGTAGAGACGAAGACTTTTGCTCAATCAAATCTTCAATAACAGACAGTTATGGCACTGAAATAACCCCGGATGGCGCTTTTATTGTAACTCCAACCTTCACAAGCGCCTTAAACCCAACAGGTCAAAAAAGAACCCCGATAAATAAAAACACTAGGATTTTCATTCAAAAAATGGTTGGAACAAAAGGACTAAAGTTTGATTATTTTAAACATCTTAAAGTAATTGACATACTAAACAAAAAATATACACTCAAATATCTCCAAAATTCACAAATAGAAAACCTTCTCTTAGATAATGGGGATTATGATGTAACCCAACCTGGAATGATAAGTTTAAGGGAATATTTTGAGTCTTTAAGACCTAAAGCCGTTAACAAAAGAAAAAACATGCTCGTATCTATAAAAAAACGGCTTAAATCAGAATATACAGGTGAAGAATATACTATCAAATTAAAAGAATACAAAGATTTTTGCGACCAAACCTACATAAACAAACTTAAACAAAAAACTCTTATATATTTCCTATTATCCATAAAAAAATATCTTAAAAAGAATAACAACAAAAGAATAATAATCTGTCATTTAAGGAAGAATGAGATGGCTTATGAAAAAAAAGCCCTAGAAAAATTGAAGACCAGAGCCCAAATAGAAAAAATACTGCAAGCATCTGACTCTAATACCTTTCAACTCTTTAATCAACTTATTTTCATGCTTTTGGATAACCCGAACAATACTCTTGTTGCAGATTTATTAGATTGACACAGACTCTTTCTGTAGTCAGCAACTCCCAACACTTTTCTTGACAAAAAAAAACATCCTCTCTATTATGACCAATTGGAATTACGAATGTGACCATACATCAAACTTTTGAGGATACCATAATGACAATCCATGATCTTGCGGTTGAGTGCAAAAAAGCTTCTATTTTTATGGCAGCACTTTCGTCAGATGTAAAAAACAAAGCTTTATCTGAAATAATTACAGCTTTAAAAACAAATCAGGATAAAATATGTGTTGCAAACCAAATAGACCTTAAAGAAGCAACAGTACAAAACCTGGATACGTCTTTGCTTAAAAGGCTTAAGTTTGACAATAACAAAATCGAAGAGACCTGTGAGGGTCTTGAAAGCCTGATTCTCCTGGATGATCCCGTGGGACATACTCTAAGTGCCCTGGAACTTGACACAGGCTTGGAACTTTACAAGGTAAGCCGTCCCATTGGTGTCATCGGTGTTATTTTTGAATCACGCCCTGATGCCCTGGTGCAGATTGCGTCACTCTGTCTGAAAAGCGGCAATGGGGTCTTACTAAAGGGGGGCAGCGAGGCTATCAATACCAACCAGATCCTGGCTGAGATTATTTGTGATGCTGGCACTAGGGCGGGGCTTGCAAAAGGCTGGCTGGGACTGCTTGAAACCCGTGGAGATGTAGCAGACATGCTTGGACTTGATAAGTATATTGATCTGATCATCCCCCGGGGAAGCAATGCTTTTGTAAAACATATCATGGACAATACTATCATTCCTGTTCTAGGCCACGCTGACGGTATCTGCCATCTATATATTGATCAATTTGCAGACTCTAAAATGGCAATTGACCTTGCCGTTGATGGAAAGTGCCAGTATGTTGCTGTATGCAATGCAACAGAAACCATCCTAATCCATGATAGTGTAGCTCAAGATATACTACCTGAAATGAAACATGCCCTTGAAAAACAAAATGTGGAAATCCGCGGCTGTGAAAAAACCTGTACCATTATTGATGTAAAAACAGCAAATGAACAAGACTGGAAAACTGAATATCTTGACTATATTGTATCAATAAAAATAGTGCCTTCATTGGATAAAGCTTTAGATCATATAAATACATATGGGTCCGGTCACACCGATGTCATTGTAACTCAAAACAGAGAAAGAGCATTTAAGTTTATGGATATGGCAGACACAGCAGATGCATTCTGGAACTGCTCTTCCAGATTCAGTGACGGGTTCAGATTTGGCCTCGGGGCAGAAGTGGGTGTCTCCACCAACAAAATTCATGCCCGGGGTCCTGTTGGCTTGGAAGGATTGATGATCTACCAGTGGAGATTGCTTGGCAATGGCCAAAAAGTAGCAGACTATGCAGGAAAAAATGCAAAGCCCTTTTCACACAAAATGCTTAACAAAACATTTACTTAGGATTCAAGGGAATCATGCCAAAACAACGCCTGATAAATGCTAAACGAATTGTGGTAAAGCTTGGTAGCAATGTAATTACTGCCCAAAACAGCTTGAACCTGGACGTGATTCAATCCATATCCCGCCAGATCAGTGAACTAATGAACAGAGGAATCGAGGTAATAATAGTCTCTTCCGGTGCCATGGCAGCTGGAATCAGAAAAATGGGCTTGGCCAGCAGACCAGAAGAAATACCAAAACGACAAGCTATCTCAGCCATTGGTCAGACTGGATTGATAAATGCCTATGAAAAAGCGTTTGAACAATTTGATAAAAAAGTGGCCCAAATTTTATTAACCAGTGAAGATCTCAACAACCGAAAACGATATCTCAATGCCAGGAACTCTTTGCACACGCTCATTAGCTGGAAAGTTATCCCCATTATTAATGAGAACGACACTGTCATGGTTGAAGAGATCAAACTTGGTGACAATGACAACCTTGCAGCTATGATCACCATGCTCATGGATGCTGATTTTCTGTTTATTCTCACAGATATTGACGGTCTCCATGATAAAGACCCGCGAATCCATTCTGATGCCCAACTTATTTCCAAAATAACAACCTTTGAACAAAAACATGAAGATTATGCCAGTGATAGCCCTGGCACACTTGGCACAGGAGGCATGCTCAGCAAAATCCAGGCCGCTAAAAAGGTAACCATGGCTGGGATTCCAATGATTGTTGCCAGGGGGGATAGAAAAGATATCCTACTCAAACTGCTAGATGATTGCGAAGCCCACGGTACTTATTTTGCCCCAAAAAAAGAGAAAATGGCCAGTAGAAAATGCTGGATTGCCTATACCCTGGTTCCTAAGGGAAAAATCACAATTGATGATGGTGCAAAAAAAGCAGTTATACAAAATGGAAAAAGCCTTCTGCCTATAGGTATTGTCGATGTGGAAGGTGAATTTGGCGTTGGTGCAGCTGTTACTTTTGAATCCACAAGGAATGAAAAAATCGGCATCGGGCTTGTGAATTATTCTGCATCAGATATCCGCTTGGTAAAAGGGTTGAAAACTCACCAGATAAAGGGCTGCCTTGGCGGTAAACATTATGATGAAGTGATTCATAGAGACAACCTTGTCATTCTGTAAGACTGCTGATCCAATAAAAAAAACTGCTGTTAGTTTTTATCTTGACAGGAGAGCTACAAGACTATATAATTCTGTGTTTTATAGACTATCAATAAACTTTGAATATTATAAAGTTTTTTTAAAGGAGATATATAAGAATGTACGCAGTTATCAAGACCGGAGGCAAGCAGTATAAAGTTGAAAAAGGAACTATTCTCCAGGTTGAAAAACTAGAGCAGAATGAAGGTGACAAAATCGAATTCAATGATGTTTTGATGTATTCTGATGGTGAGACCGTTACTCTTGGCAGCCCTTTGGTAGAAAACGTAAAAGTTAAAGCCGAAATTATTAAACAGGCAAAGGACAAAAAAGTTCTCGTTTTCAAGTACAAACGTCGTAAAGGGTACAGAAAAATGAGAGGCCACAGACAAAACTTCACAGAAATCAAAATTGATTCTATCACAGCTTAAATAGCCTAAAGGAGATAAAAAATGTCACATAAAAAAGCAGCCGGTAGTACTAGAAATGGTCGTGACAGTAACGCGCAAAGACGTGGTGTTAAAAAATATGGTGGTCAAACAGTTCTTGCAGGAAATATTCTTGTAAGACAGGTTGGTACAAAAATCCATCCAGGCCAAAACGTTGGAATGGGCAAAGACTATACTCTTTTTTCTAAAATTGCTGGCGTTGTCTCATATGAAAGACTGGGGCGTAGCAAAAAAAAAGTCTCTGTATATGAAGCGTGAAATTTGTAGATGAAGCAATAATTACCGTTCACTCCGGTAATGGTGGCGCTGGGTGCACCAGTTTAAAAAGAGAAAAATTTATTGAAAAAGGTGGACCCGATGGCGGAGACGGAGGAAAAGGCGGTAATGTTATACTCAAAGTTAACCCTGCAAAAAGAACTCTCTATGACCTTCGCCGACAAAAACTCATAAAAGCTCAAAACGGCGGTTATGGGCAAGGCAAACAAAGACATGGCAAAAAAGGAGAGGACAAAATCATTGAGCTCCCTCTTGGCACAACAATTACAGATTTTGATACCAATAAAGTCTTAATAGATCTTACAGAAAATAATCAAACTTTTATTATTGCAGAAGGCGGAATGGGAGGGAAAGGCAACAAACACTTTTCCACATCCACCAACCGTACCCCACGATTTTGCCAACCCGGAATAAAAGGCATTGAACTTAAAATTAAACTTGAGTTAAAACTCCTTGCAGACATGGGACTTGTGGGTCTTCCAAATGCCGGCAAATCAACACTAATTAGCCAAATTTCCCAGGCAAGGCCAAAAATTGCAGACTACCCTTTTACTACTTTAACCCCTAACCTTGGTATGGTCGAACCTGAATTTGGTGAACCCTTTGCTGTTGCTGATATCCCGGGACTCATTGAGGGAGCTCACAAAGGCACAGGTCTTGGCATTCAATTTCTAAAACATATTGAAAGAACAAAAATTTTACTCCATATCATTGATGTTTCAATGGTAGACCCTGATAATCCCCTTGCAAGCTTTGACCTTATCAATACAGAACTTGGCAAACACAGTGCTAAGCTTGCCAAAAAAAAACAAATAGTTATCCTCAACAAAATTGATCTCACTGACTCTGAAGAAAAAGTCACTATTTTTAGAAATGCATATAAAGGCTCTGATATTTTTCCTATTTCAGCTGCTACAGGAAAGGGAACAAAAGACCTTGTTAGAGCCATGGCAAAAGCACTTAATTTAAAGTAAAGCTATGAATATCGGTCTGTTTGGCGGAACTTTCAATCCTTTGCACAATGGTCATATTGAAATAATAAAATATGTCACAGAAAAGTTTGCTTTAGATAAAGTCTTTTTCATTCCTTGTGCAACCCCACCCCACAAAGGTCAACAAAACCTTGCCCCTGCAAAAGACAGATTTGATATGGTCGATAAAAGTTTAAAAGCTTTCTCGAATCTAAATAAATTTTCTGCATCAGATATCGAGCTAAAACGAAAAGGCCCATCTTTCACAATTGATACAATAAAAGAAATTAATAAAAAGAGTGGGGGAAACAATCAATGCTTTCTCATTATTGGCTCTGATGCATTTTCTTATATTCAAACCTGGAAAAGTTTCAAAGAGATATTTAATGAAATTTGTGTTATTATTATGCTACGCAAACAAGAAACTGGGCAAAAAGAATTGATCGGAAAAATTAAATCTTACATAAAAGATAACATATCAAGTAAATACCAACTGAACACCACAAAAGATACATTTAGTCATAGAGAAAAAAAGGATATATTTATTGCACATGTACCCAAAATCAATATTTCTTCAACAATGATTCGGAAACTTATAAAACAAGGCGATTCAATCAAAAACTTAGCTCCCTCTGTGGTTGCAAAACAAATTCATGACAAAGGATTATATTTATGACAAAAAAAGAAAGTCTTGACCAATTCTTAGAACCAATTTTCTCAAGAAAACCTGCATCTGTTAAGGCTCTTGATGTTCAAAAATTAACTTCGTATACAGATATTATTGTCATTGTGACAGGAACATCAACCAGGCAGACAAAATCAATTGCAGAACATATATCCATAACTCTTAAAAAACAAGGCAAACAAGCCCTTGGTATTGAAGGGATGAAGGAAGGAAACTGGATTCTTCTTGATTTTGGCTGGGTTATTATTCACGTATTTGATAAAGAAACAAATGATTTATACGATCTTGAAAACCTCTGGGCAGACGCGCCAAACATTGACCTTTCAAAATTTGAATAGTTTTTTAGGAAGGTACTTTTCTAGGAATATAATGAAATGGAACAAGATAAAACAATTCAATCTGAAAACAGTTTAAACGCATTAATCATTCTTGATGGCTGGGGAATAAACCCTTCTAAAAAAGGCAATGCTGTTGCCATTGCAGAAACTCCCTTCTTAGATAATCTTACAGAAAATTATCCCACCTCCAAACTTGCCTGCTCTGGTGAAGCTGTGGGACTGCCTGAGGGTACCATGGGTAATTCAGAAGTTGGACATATGAATATAGGTGCTGGCCGAAAAGTATTCCAGGATCTTGTAAGAATTAATAAAGCAATTTCAGATAAAACCTTTTTTAAAAATAAAAAAATACTAGACCTTTTAAAAATTATTAAAAGTAAAAACAAAGCTGTCCACCTTTTTGGACTTTTATCTGATGGTGGTGTTCACAGCCATATAGATCATGTTTTTGCATTGATTGACATGATACGTGACTTTGGCATTAAAAACCTTTATATACATCCGATTATGGATGGAAGAGATACTTCGCCAATAAGTGGTGTTCAATATATCCAGCAGGTGCATGATTATCTGTTGAAAATAAAATATGGGAAAATCGCAAGTATCTGTGGCAGATATTATGCAATGGACAGGGATACAAGGTGGGATAGAGTTGAAAAAGCTTACCGACTCTATACCGAAGAAAACCAAAATTCTGATTTTATAAATGATCCGGTTTTAGCTGTAAAAAGAGCCTATGAAAAAGGAGAAACCGATGAATTCATAAAGCCTGTGATTATTAAAGAAAATCTCAAGGATATAAGTAATATTGTAAAAAACCATGATGGAGTCATTTTTTTTAATTTCAGAGCTGACAGGGCAAAAGAAATTACCAGAGCATTTACACAAGTTGATTTTTCAGAATTTAAAAGGAAAAAAATAGAGCTTTCAGGTTTTGTATGTATGACACAATATGATGGAAACTTTGACCTGCCCGTGGCTTTTGAGCCTGTGAGCCTCACAAAAGTTATTGGAGAAGTCATCAGCAACAATGGCATGTTACAGCTCAGGCTTGCTGAAACAGAAAAATTTGCCCATGTTACCTACTTTTTTAATGGGGGCAGTGAAAAAATTCTTAAAGGGGAAGAAAGAATTCTTATACCATCTCCAAGGGATGTTGCAACCTATGATCAAAAACCTGAAATGAGTGCTTTTAAAATTGCCTCAACCGCTGTTGAAAATATTGAAACCAATAAATTTTCTTTTATTGTTATCAACTTTGCCAATATGGATATGGTTGGACATACAGGTATTCTTGAAGCTGCTGTAAAAGCATGTGAAACAGTTGATCAAGCCTTAAAACAAGTAGTTGAAAAAATATGGACAAAGAATGGAACCGCATTTGTAACTGCTGACCATGGCAACTCTGAAAATATGACAACAAAAGATGGGGAGCCACATACAACACACACTTTGAACCCTGTCAAATTTATTGCTGCTGGCAAAAAATTTAAAGGGTTAAAGCTTAAAGATGGAATATTAGGTGATATTGCACCAACAATCCTTCAAAGCATGAACATTGATGTACCCGAAGAAATGACTGGAGAGTCATTGATTGTAAAGTGATCAGCTTAGGGGCATTTGTATGCGAATTTCAAATTGAGTTTAAAATTTGCATACATTAATAATCTACAAATCCTTGTTACAATGTTTACAGAGCTTTGCCCGTTTCTTAATAATTTCGGCACAATAGGGGCATTCTTTTGTAAAAAGACGTTCATGAAGCTGCTCAACTGCCTTGTTAACTCTTTCCTGCAAAACCGGTGGGAACTTATGATGTGTAAGGTGTTCTATGGCTTCAATCTCTGCAAGTTCTTCCACCATTTCAACAGCTTTTAAGCGAACTTTGCCCGGCCACTGAGAATCCAGAAGCATTTTTAAGATCTCATCCCAATTCTTTACTATATAATGGTCAGTAAGTATTGAAAATCCTTGTTTTGCTGCTTCTTTTCGGGCTTGCTGGTCAAGTAATGCAACATCATTTAATTCCTGCCCTTTCCCGCCCATGGGGCTGAATACAGGCATATATTCAAAATGATCTTCCCCGGGCTCTTGAATACATCTATAGGAAGCCACAGCTTCCATACTCTCTTGAAGATGATCCCACCCTTTATTATAAGAAGAGCATTTATCATTAAAACATACAAAGAGATATGGTTTGCCCCAGCCAAGCCCATCTCCACAAGCAATTTGCGGTACTTCCCACAATGTCATCTTACCACTGCAATTGGGACAGACTGGTTTGTCCATCTTTATATACTTTTCTAAAAGCTCTTCTTTTGTTTCAAATGTCATATGTTTTTACTCCTTAATCGGTCATTTTGTTGTCCGAGAAAGTAAGCATCGCTGTTATTTTTGTCAAATCATTCTATCACTGCAAGCACAGCATCTTTTGCAACAGGGTCTCCTATAGAAAAATTAACAGCTTTTATAATCCCTTTTGCAGGTGCTGGCAAAGCATTTTCCATCTTCATGGCTTCAATTACTACTACAATATCACCCTCGTTGACTTCATCCCCAACATTCTTTTCATATCGAATAATGATTCCTGGCATAGGAGATTTCAAGTCTGTTCCTGAACCTGATGCTGCTGGTGCTGGCTTGGCTTCTGCTTTAGCTGGTGCTGGAGCAAAAGCTGAAGCTGGAGCTGGAGCAGCAGGTCTCGCGATTGCCGGGGCAACTGGTGGTGGTGGAATAGTAACACCTTGAGGCTGAGCAACCGGTGAGGCTGTCTGCACCTGAGCATAAGCAAGCACAGGAGCTCCGCCGACCTCATCAACACCAACCTCAATGTATTCTCCATCAACAAAAACATTGAAAGTACGTAAATTTTCACTCTTTTCAGGGGAAAAACCCTGACAGGATTTTTCAATAAGTTCTCCGCATTTTGCTCTTTTTACAAGCTCTGCTTCTTTTTCAATATCTTCAAGTGTAATAGGCTTCATTTCAGCAGGCACATCTTCTTTTCCATATTTACGCCTTAGATATTTTGTTCCTGTTACAGGAAATAATGCGTAAACAAGAAGATCATCCAGGTCCACTGCAAGATCACCAATTTTTTCTTTGGCTTTTTTTAGTTCTGGCTCAAGCGTTTCTGCAGGTCGGCAGGTTATAGGTTTTTCTCCTCGTTCATATCCCTTTAAAACCTGTTTTTGAATCTTAGGATCAATAGGAGTAGAAGTTTTCCCATAGAGACCATAACATAAATCTTTAACCTGAGCTGTTACCATTTTATAACGGTCATTGCCCTTATCAAATAAGACATTGTTTACAGTCTGAGTTCCCACGATCTGACTTGTGGGCGTTACAAGAGGTACCTGGCCCAATTCTTTTCTTACTCTTGGAAGTTCTTTGTAAACTTCATCAATTCTATCTAAAGCATCCATCTCTCTGAGCTGATTTACAAGATTAGAAAGCATACCTCCGGGAGTCTGATGTATTAATACATTGGTATCAATAATAGAAACTTTTGTATCATCCAGCAAATGTTTGTATTTTGGCAATATTGTTTTTTCAAAAATCTCATTAATATCAGTAAGGGCTTTTATATCAAACCCTGTATCTCTGTTTGTTCCAAGTAAAGTCATTACAAGAGGTTCTATTGCCGGATGCGATGTTCTATAGGCATATGGAGAAAGGCAGGTATCAATAATATCAACTCCTGCTTCTACAGCTTTAAGATGTGTCATTGAGGCCATGCCTGATGTAAAATGGCTATGCAGATGAATTAGGGGAGATACGGTCTCTTTCAATGCCTTAATAAGCTCATATGTATCATAGGGAGCCATAAGACCTGCCATATCTTTAACACAAATGCTGTCGGCACCCATATCTTCAAGCTCTTTAGCTTTTTTAATATAATAATCAATATTATAAACATCACCGCCCATCCTGGCTTCGGTTAATGAATAGCAAATTGTTCCCTGAAAATGTTTTCCACATTCTTTTATTACAGGGACAACAGCTTCAAAATTTCTATAATCATTTAATGCATCAAATGTTCTAAAAATATCCATACCATTTTCAGAAGCTCTGTTTACAAAAGCTTTTGCCACATCATCGGCATAATTTCTGTATCCTACCAGGTTTTGACCTCTAAGAAGCATGGCAAAAGGGGTCTTTTTAAAATATCTTTTTAATGTTCTGATTCTTTCAAAGGGATCTTCATTTAAAAAACGATGCATTGTATCAAACGTGGCACCGCCCCACATTTCAACAGCCCAGAATCCTATTTCATCCATCTTTTCTGCCATGGGAATCATATCTTCTGTTCTTCCACGGGTTGCAAAAAGGGATTGATGCCCGTCACGTAAAGAAAGGTCTTCAATCATAAGAGGGTTTGAAGCTTTTGGTCTATCTTTATCATATTGCATTTCTGTTATTTCTATTTTGCCATGTTCGCTCATTGTCATCTCCTGAATTTTATATTTTTTTATTTTTATTTCTTAATTATCTAACTTGCATTAACATCATTGTATTCTGCTGCATCTGGTTCAATCTTCCAGCATTGGCCCAGGCACTGAATCTGCTTGATTTTTCTATTCCTGTCTTTTCAACTGACATTTCAACTCCATTTACACCCCCGGCCTGGGCAGCAAAATATGCAGCTTCTTCCTGGGTTTTGATATATGTAAAGACTGCGACAGTTGCTGCGGCAATTTTTTTATTATCCATCTGGATCACTCCTTTATTTTGCCCTTCTATTTTTACATGGGAATATTACCATGTTTTTTTGCGGGCCTCATTTCCCTTTTTGTTGACAATGCATTAAGCGCATCAATGAGACGCGGTCTTGTTTCAGCAGGTCTTATAATTGCATCAACATACCCTCTTGATGCTGCACAAAAAGGATTTGAAAATTTTTCTTCATATTCAGCAATCAATTCTTTTCTCTTAGCTACAGGATCTTCTGCATTTTTTATCTCTCTTGCATGTATTATATTTGCAGCACCTTCTGCACCCATAACAGCAATTTCTGCACTTGGCCATGCAAATGCCATGTCAGCGCCAAGATGCTTTGAACACATGGCAAGATATGATCCTCCATAATCTTTCCGTGTTATTAATAAAAGCTTTGGTACAGTGGCTTCAGAATAACACCATAATAATTTTGCACCATGTCTTATTATCCCGCCCCATTCCTGATTACTTCCGGGAAGATAACCCGGGACATCTGCAATGGTAAGCATGGGGATATTAAATGCATCACAGAATCTTATAAATCTTGTTGCCTTATCCGAGGCATCAATATCAAGGCAGCCTGCAAGGAACTTAGGCTGGTTGGCAATAATTCCAATAGTTTTCCCATCTAATCTTGCAAAACAAATTACAATGTTTTTTGCATAATATTGATGGGGTTCAAAATATTCACCATTATCAACTATTGAAGTAATAACATCTTTGATATCATAAGCTTGATTAGCAGAATCAGGGATTAATGTATCAAGGTTTTCATCAATCCTTTTAGGATCATCTTTAGTATCAAAAAATGGTGGGTCATCCATATTATTAGAGGGCAGATAAGAGAGAAGCTTTCTAATCTGCATTAAAGCATCTTCATCAGAATCACATGCGAATTGTGCAACACCGCTTTTTTCATTATGTGTCATTGCACCGCCCAACTCTTCAAATGTAATCTCTTCACCTGTAACTGCCTTGATTACATTGGGTCCTGTAATAAACATATAACTTGATTCTTTTACCATGAAAATCCAATCAGTCATTGCAGGAGAATACACAGCACCACCGGCAGTAGGTCCCATTACTGCTGAAATCTGAGGTATAACACCTGAGGCTGCAGAATTTCTAAAAAATATCTCACCATATCCTGACAGAGCATCAACACCTTCCTGGATTCTGGCACCACCTGAATCATTGATACCAACAATCGGAGTTCCACTCTTTAATGCCATATCCATGACCTTGCATATTTTTTTTGCCTGCATTTCACCAAGGCTTCCTGCCCTTGAAGTAAAATCCTGAGAATAAGCAAAAACAACTCTTCCTTCAATAAGACCATGTCCTGTTACCACACCATCTGCAGGGATTTCAATATTTTCCATACCAAAGTTTGTGCACCTGTGAGTCACAAACATATCAATTTCTCTAAAAGAGCCTTTATCAAAAAGGATGTTAAGACGCTCCCTTGCGTTGAGCTTTCCTTTTTCTCTCCTTTTTTCAAGAGCTTCGGCCCCTCCCATTTCTAAAATTTTATTTTCCCGCTCCCTTAAGCTTTTAATCTTATCTGCAACTACACCCATGGTAATTCCTTCCTTTTTTATATTGTTCTGCCTTATTTTATTTATTATCTATACTAAAGCGCCATGCACAATACCAGTCTTTTGGATGATCATCCGGAGGACAGCTTATACATTCTGTTTTTATTCTTTTATCAATAGCTCTTGCAAAATATGCGTATTCAACAAGCCCTCCCGACTTACAGGGATAGTCATCAAGCTCTTTTCTCTTTCTTGCTACCTGAACCCTGCACTCATTCATTTGGAACTCAAAACTATTTTCCGTTTCATTAACTATCGACTGTTTATTTATCATTGAATACATTCTAAATCCAAAGGCTTTTTTTAAACCTTCTAATCCCGGGCTTGTATCAAAGTTTAAAAACGTTTTTATGGAATTTGCCTCATAGGGAGAGAATTGAGCCCAGCAAGAATCATTGCAACGTTTGGCATCATTCATGCCTCTGTCAAACTCTACAGCCTGGAACCATACTCCATCATTAACAAGCCAGTTTTTTGCAATTGTTTTCATAAGTTCATAGCTTGTATCATCATCCATATTAAGAAGAGCTGATGGAACACCATCTTTCTCATCAAAGTTTAAAACTTTGGAAAGTTTTTTCATCTGAATGGGAATACTTCTTTTAGTTGCAGTTTCTAAAACCTCAAGAGCCTTTTCCATACCCATTTGATGTCTGACTTCTGTAAACCACAAAGAATAATGAACAACAATTCTGTTAAACATATTAAGTATGAATTTTGACCTTTCTTCTTTGGGAAGATCAAAGGGAAGCTTTATATTATCAGTCATTTTGGCCCCTCCTGACTTAAACTATTTAAAATAACAATTTTTAACTGAACGAGCGCTCAGTCAACTTAATTCCTAATAATTAGTAAAGATGCCATACAAATCTTATATATGCAATAATTTCTTTTACCCACTGAATATTTGCCATAAGGAATCTTAGCCCGACATATAACATATTTAGATGCATTGGTTTAACCCATACAGCACCTGGTTGTCTTTTCTTCCACCGCTTGAACATTTTAAAAAACAAAAATGACAAACGAATGCTCCAGAAAAGACAACCAGATACTGTATTAGCTGCCTGCAATACAAAGATTAAGTATATTTCAAATTTTATTAAAAAAATATAGTAAATACAAAATTGCCGGGCTAAGATTCCTTATGGCAAATATCCTAAATTATTTAATTAAAGGATTTGTTTTTGATTAAATAAATTGTATTATAAATATTAGAAACTTAGGTTAAACTATTATAGACTGGTTGTGGATTACTTAAGGGAAAAAGGAATATGATAGTTATAAAACACTGTGGAGGATGATATGAATACCCATTCATTAGAACATAAACTTAATACATTGCCAGATGATTTAAAAAAAGAGGCTATGGATTTTATCGATTTCCTGTTAACAAAAAAAAACATGGAAACAATGTAAATCAATTTACTTTCACTTGGGAAGGTGGATTATCCGATTTGAAAGATACGTGTAATTCTGTTGACTTGCAGCATCAATCGATGGAGTGGAGGTAATGTATCTAATGGATAAAGACTTTAAGCGTATTAAAGATGAAATCAAAATCAAGTTTGTTTAGCTAACCACATAGCCTGCCTGCTTTTTTACAACACAATAAAATATATATTGTGCCTTTAATATAAAATATTCCAAAAACTAATTAAAAGGGTTGTAGGATATTTTGTGATGTTATATATGTTCTGAAATTACATTTTCATATTATCTTTAAACAGATAATATGATTATATTAAAAATTTCATAGCTTTTTTTAAAGGCAATGATCACGGAGGAGTTTAATTTTGAAAAAAGATAAAAAAATTATTAAGTCTATATGCTTTACTATAGCTTTATTGGTTCTCTCAACAATAACTATAAACACAAGCTTTGCAGCAACACCCAAGAAAGTTGCAGTCTTCCCTTTTATAATGAACTCCAAGGATGACCTTACATTCTTGCAAAAAGGTTTGTTTTCGATGCTTTCATCCCGCCTCACAGATCCTGGCAAAGTAATGGTTCTTGACAGAGAAGCTGTCGATGCCGCAGCGGTTACAGCCCAAAAGCATGCTTCAACAAAGGGAGCTCTAAATGTCTCAAAAGCCAGAATACTTGGTGCAAATCTTGGTGTGGATTATATCCTTTTCGGCAGCATGACCCAGCTTGGTGACAGCTTCAGTATCGATGGATCCATGGTTGATGTTACAGGTGAAAAACCAACAGTTTCTTTTTTCGAGCAGAGCAACTCTCTGGGAGATGCTATTCCTCTTGTGAATAAATTTGCTGAGGATGTCAATCAGAAAGTATTTAATAGAAGTGTTAGAAATAAAAATCAAGATGCCCACCCTAAAAATACCGATGGTCAAAGAGGTTTTCAAAATTTAGATAACCAGGAAGCATATTATCAGAACCGATCACCTTTTATAAATACAAAAACTCCTGGATCAAAAGAATTCAGAAAACGATTCAAAATTGCCGACATACTCAATTGCATTGCAACGGGAGACTTAGATAATGATGGTCAAATTGAAGTTGTTACTGCAACTGACCATGAAATTAAAATTTTACAACCTAAGGGCGATCTTTTGATTGAAAAGAAAAAGATTGAATATAGCTCAAGCTTAAGGATTGTTGCCATCGACATAGCTGATATTAATGGAAATGATTTACCTGAAATTTTTGTAACTGCTCTTTCAATTCATCGGGAAGACATTAATTCTTTTGTAGTGGAATATGATGGTTCAAAAGGATATCAAACCATTGCAAAAAATGAGCCTTATTATTATAGGGTAATTGAAACAAAAGACCAGGACAAGGTCTTGTATGCACAAAAAAAAGGGCGTTCTCCATTTAACGGAAAAATCTATGAAATGCAATGGGAAAATAACCAGTACACAATTAATGAAAAGATAAAAATGCCCCGCAATGTATCCGTACTTTCTCTTGCAAAAGGAACAATTGGTGACAAAGACCTTTCTGAATATATGATGATTAGTGAATCTGGTTACTTAAGTATAGTAAATGATGCTGGAAACATAGAATGGGAAGCAAGGGAGACAAGGGGGGGCAGCAAACATTATTTTCTCCTGCCGGACTCGGATATTGGAGGATCTAACGAAAACAGAGTATACTTGCAACCCAGACTCAAAATCTATGATAATAAAAATGATGGGAAAAATGAACTTTTTGTAATTCACAATATAGAGGTGGGCAGTATCTTGAAGACCTATAAAAAATTTGTCAAAGCCACTATTGAAATTAATACATGGAATGGCATTGCACTTTACCCAATATCTAAAACCCGTACTGTACAGGGCTGGATAAGTGATTTTACCATCGCAGACACTGATAATGACGGCGCAGATGAACTTCTTGTTTCTGTTGTTGAAAGTGAAAAGTCCACTATCATATCAGGTTCAAACCGAAGTTATATTATTTCCTATGATTTACAATAATACAAAACTAATTTAATAAAAATGAAATTTTAGTTGACAAATATATTGGTTTTGATTTAAGTAAAGTATCAATCAGGAATTCTTTTGTTTAAAAGGAGCAAAAGATTACTGAAAAAGTTCAGGCGGACAGATTAGTTTTATAAATGAATTTAAGGAGAACAAAGATGAAAAAATTAATTGGTTTTATTACTGCTTTGGCATTGGTTGTTGTTTTTAGTATGCCTGTAGCTGCAGATCCTCAGTGGAACTTTTATGGTTCAGCTCGTGTTCATACTTTTAGTGGTGATCGCGACTTAGCTGATACTGCACCTAATGTTCAAGGCACAACAGCTGGTGGAGACACTTCTGACAGAGATACTTCCTGGACAGGGGCTGACAGCAGATGGGGTGCTAAAGTTAAAGTAAGTGATACACTTTCAGGACGTGTCGAGTGGAGTCAGGGCAACGGTCTTAGACTTTTTTATGGTACTTGGGATTTTGGTGCAGGTAAGTTAACTGTTGGTCAGTTTTGGACTCCTGCAGTCAAGATGATATATTCAAATCAGGTTGGTGGAACATCTGGACCAAATAACGGTTTTGCTGCTGGTAGGTCCATGATTGACGCTGGTACTCCCTTTACTAGTCGTGATACGGGTCTTCAACTTCAATTTGGTGATTTCAAAATTGCTTTCGTGACTCCTACCTCGTCTCTTTTAACTGCTGCTGCTGCTACTCACGAAGTTGATACAACTCTTCCACAAATTGAAGTGGGCTATCATTTAGCCCTTGGCAAAGCATTTATGGACTTTGTAGGTGGATATAACTCTTATGATGTTGAATCTTCTATAGCCGGCAATGACTTTGATATTGATTCCTATTTTCTTGCTATAGGCGGTGGTGTTAATTTAGGTACTTTCTATGTTAAAGCGTCAGCGTTTACAGGTCAAAATATTGGCGTTTATGGTATGACCTCAGCGACTGCTACTAATCCAACATTAGGTGTTTCAAATAAAGTAAATGACAATGATACTTATGGTCTTCTTCTTGTTGCGGGCGCAAAAATGAGTGATATGGTTTCCCTTGAAGGAGGTGTTGGTTATTTGGAATCAGAACTTGACGTAGCTGGTGCTAATGAAGATGATAACTTGACATTTTATGTACAAGCTACTATCAACCTAGCACCTGGGGTATCAATTACTCCTGAAATTGGTGTTGTTGATTATGGAGACAGTGCTACAAAAAATCAAGATGATGGAGACTTTACTTATTTCGGTATTAGATGGATGATTAACTTCTAATAGTTAATCTAATTAGGGAATAAAAACTAATATTCGCCTGAATATTATTAAAGCCTGGTGATTTTATCAATCACCAGGCTTTTTTACTTTTATTTGCCAACCAGCCAGAATCAGCACAAAAATCAACAGACAGAATACTAAAAAATTATTAATTTTTAAGCCATTTATCCAGCATTTTTCCAATGTTGTCAGGAATGATGGGTTTGGAGAGATAATCATCCATGCCAGCTTTAAGGCAATCTTCTTTGTCTTTTCCCATAACATTGGCGGTCATGGCAATTATCGGTAATTTTGTATCAGTATGATTCTCAATTTCCATCTTTCTTATCTGACGAGTTGCTGAGAATCCATCCATTTGTGGCATCTGGACATCCATAAATACCAAATCATAATTTGTTTTCTTTACTGCTTCAACTGCTTCTATCCCACTCTCAACTAAATCAGCGGTAAAACCCATTTTTTTTAGCATCATTTTGGCGACTAGCTGATTAGTTTTATTATCATCTGCAATAAGGATCTTTACATTGTTTTTTTCCATCTCCCGGACTGAATGGCGGGTAACAATCTTCTTTTTCTCAGTTTTTTTATTAAGGGTATCTTGATTAAAAAGAACAACCTTTAAGCTATTGAGTAAATCTTTTCTCCGAATTGGTTTTGTTAAGTATGCCTGGAACCCTGCCTTTTCCATTTTCTTCGCATCGCCCTTCTTTCCAAGGGATGTCATGAAAATAAGTTTTGTATGTTTTAGTCTTATATCTGATTTGATCTTAAAAGCTAACTCTTCACCATTCATGACAGGCATGTGCATATCAACAATTATTGCCTGAAAAGGTTGGAAATTATCTAGTGCCTTATTCAGTTCTTTCAATGCAGACTTGGCATCCTCAACAGCAACCGTTTTGGCCCCCCAGTATTGAAGCTGGGATGAGAGAATTTTTCTAAAGGTTTTATTATCATCTACTATAAGAATGCTTGTTCCACTAATATCCGCTGTTGGGATTTTTTTATTTCTTAGATCAGTTTGACTAAGATCAGATTTAGGAAAACTAAGGAGGAACCAAAATTCTGACCCCATGTTTGCTTTACTATTTACACCGATTTCACCTCCCATGAGATCAACAAGCTGCTTTGAGATGGCAAGTCCAAGTCCTGTACCGCCATATTTTCTTGTAGTTGAAGCATCTATCTGGGTAAAACTTGCAAACAGAATCCCAAGTTTATCTTCCGGGATACCAACGCCAGTATCTTTCACGGAAAATTTTAACATTGCATCTTTCTCTGTTTCAGATTCCAAAGAGATTTGTATTACCACCTCACCTTTTGAAGTGAATTTTATTGCATTCCCCGAAAGATTAATTAAAATCTGTTTTAGCCGTCCCGGGTCGCTTTTCAGATATACAGGCACTTTTGGATCCAGAGTACATACAAACTCCAACCCTTTATCATGCGCCCGGATTGCAAGCATGGAAGCAAAATCATCAAGCATGCTTTCCAAATTAAAATCTAAAATTTCAATTTCAAGCTTGCCTGCTTCAATTTTTGAAAAATCAAGAATATCATTTATCACTTTTAATAGCGCATCAGCCGATGAATTTATTGTAGAAGCAAACTCACGCTGATCTATACTAAGATTGGTATCCAGGAGTAAATTAACCATACCAATTACACCGTTCATGGGTGTTCGGATTTCATGGCTCATATTGGC
>JAGLHT010000044.1 GCA_023143455.1 Desulfobacterales bacterium | reverse complement strand
ACTGGTTGATCTTTCCATTGTTGACAACATCAAAGCAGACCTTGAAAAAGATATTGTGGACCTTAAAGCGGAAAAAGGCCATCACAGTGTATTTCTCATGCTGACAGACATCATGAAAGAAGGCACTGAACTCCTTGTTGCATCTGATGATGATTCAGTTGTCAGCAAAGCATTTGACGGTGCAAAAGTTGAAAACGGAAAAGTTTGGCTTGATAATGTTATGAGTCGTAAAAAAGAAATGGTTCCAAATTTTGAAAAAGCTTTTAAATAAAATCTAAACAAAAAAGGCACAGGACTTAATTTATCCCTGTGCCTTTTTACCTTTATAAACACAATCCGTTCAACTTTTTAGGAATGTGTAAAACAGCCAACTAGTGCAAATGTTTTGATCTCTCATAGCACAATATTCCGCATCTCAAACATCTTTCAGATTCCTTTGACGCAGTCTCTTTGGAAAATCCTGAATAATGTTCTACTCTGGTTCCAATTTTATCTTCAGCAACGGGCATAACGTTTCTTGCCTGGATATCTACATCATTAAGCTTGTTAACTTGCTGTAGAATAGATTGTTTTGTAATCAGATTAAAAGATTGTATAAACGGAATATCATATATTAGATGATGTATTAAAACAGCAGCTTTTCGTCCTCCATTTATTGCTATGATTGCGGCAGAGTAACCACTAATTGGGTCTTTGCTGGATAGAAATCCTTGTTCTCTTCTATCTGTTGGTTCTTTATAAATCTCAACGCCTTCCCATTGAAGCGGCAAAGCAGCCTCTTCCTTGGTATCAAAGTCATCAGGCTTTATTTCATCACCCTTGGAATCAAAACTTTTAGATTTAACAAAACACAATTGAGGGAACCGGCCTGAACTTATTATTAAACTATCAGCATCAATAACATGTCTTACACCAGTTGTAAGGTCTAAATACTCTATCTGTGTTAAAGTTTCTTCTTTGCCGAATAGTTTTTTTATTCCAGAATTAAAAACAATTGAAGCGCCAAGTTTTTCCAACTCTTCGACCATTTCTTTATCAACATTTTTACGGGATAGAATTGTTATAGTTTGAACACCGGCTTTTTTTAAAATATTTACTGCATCAAAAATTCTGTTGCCTGAGCCTGCGATTACCACATTTTTCCCTAATGAAAATTTTGTACTATTTTCAAGACCTTCTCTGAGCAAATCTATCAAAAGATATCCACCTGGAAAAACATTTACAACATCATTGATGTCTCCTCTTGCGACTCTATTATCCCAACCTCCACTTGCCATAAAAACTGCTTCAAATTCATCTTTAAGCAATCCGGGTATAGTAAAATCCTTGCCAGCTTTGAACTTGGTTTTAACTTTAACACCTGCTTCTATAATCCCTTCAATATCATATTCCAGCACTTCCTGGGGTAATCTCTCTTCAGGTATAGCCACACGCAAAAGACCTCCTAAAAGATCAGTTGCTTCCATGACAGTGATATCATGCCCAAGTCTTGCACTAAAGTATGCAGCTGAAAGCCCTTCTACTCCTCCACCGACTATTGCAATCTTTTTCCCTGTTTCAGGGGCTTTATATGGAGAAACTCTATCTTTACTTTCTTTTTCAAGATCACAAACAAAACGTTTCAAATCATTAATAGCGACAGGTTCATCAACAAGCTGTCTTCTGCATTCAATCTCACAAAAAGCAGGGCATATTCTTCCTATCACTGTAGGAAAAGGGTTTCTTTCTTTAATTTTCTTAACAGCCTCTTGATGGTCACCTACCTTTATGCATCTTATATACTCTCTTATATCTATTCCAACAGGGCATGCTCTCTGACAGGGTGTTATACATTCATCTTCAGTATATTCACGGATTATTCTTCTTGTAACAGAGGTAAGTGCAATCATATTTTTTGGACACGCTTTTTCACAGGCACCGCAACCGATACATTTATTTTGATCAACCTTAGGAAGACCATCATCTCCCATTGATAAGGCATCAAATACACAGGCATTCACACATGTCCCAAGACCAAGACAACCAATCTTACATTCTTTCATACCCCCAAATAACAGGTCTGCTGCCCTACAGTCAGCAATACCGTCATAGCTGTATTTAATGTCAGTTTTAGCTTTGTGATAGTAACAACCGGCAACTGCAAATTCAGGTTCTTTTTCAGACACAGAAACACCCATTATTTCTGCAATTGCCACAGCAACATCAGATCCTGCTGCTACACATGAATCAACACCTGATATACCATCAACTATTGCCTGGGCGTTAGGTGAGCAACCCGGAAACCCGCATCCTCCACAATTTGCCCCAGGTAAAGCTTCATCAATTGCTTCTACTTTTGGATCAATATATACATAAAAAACTTTCGATGCAACTGCCAGAGAGCTTCCTATTAAAATTCCAAGACCACCCATTAACATCAGTGCTTCAAGCATTTGTTCTCCCATTGTTTCCTGTTTTTGTCTAAAAAAATCATTACTTTTACTAATCATTTAACCAATAAAAAGTCAACATCCACGTTGACAATTTTTTATTAATATTGTACTCAACTTTAGATCAATTGATCGAAAAAATATACAACAACAGTCTTTTGAGAGGATTTACTCATGGGCAACACAAACAGTATTACCATAAATGATAATATTTTTACCTTTTCTTCTGATGATACAATTCTTAATGTAGCACAACGTAACAATATTGATATTCCAAGCTTGTGCCATCTTAAAAACACTAAACCCACGGGAACATGTGATATTTGTGTTGTTGAAATACAAGGCTCCCCTGATCTTGTAAATGCCTGTGCTACGCAAGCTTCTGCTGGCATGAAAGTCTATACTGAATCACTAAAAGTTATAAACTCAAGAAAGAATACAATAAAATCCATGCTTTATTCAGGAAACCATAATTGCGCAATTAGAGATTTTGATGCAGATGACTGGACTGAATTTCAGCTCAAGGTAATAAAAGATGATAAGACAGATGACCTCTGTCCTGTCTGGGGAGATTGTGAACTTCAAAACCTTGCTTATAAATACCAGGTCAGCATTAAACATGAGCCATTGTCTGAATGCAAATATGATATGGAAAGAGTCAACCCATTTATCATTAGAGATTTTTCACGCTGTATTTTATGTGGCAGGTGTGTCAAGGCGTGTAGAGAAATACAAGTCAATAATGCAATTGATTTTGGATATGCAGATGGTGACACAAAAATTATTGCAGGCAATGATGTTGCCCTGAAAGATTCAGACTGTGTTTTTTGTGGTGAATGTGTTCAGGCCTGCCCCGTTGGAGCGTTAGTAACTGAAAAAACCTTTACAAAACAAAGGTATACAACTCTTGGAAAAGTGCGCACCACATGTTCTTACTGCGGAGTTGGCTGCCAGATGGATGTTTTTACCCAAAACAACAAAATCGTTGAGATAAAGGGTGCTGACGATGAACTTGCCCCAAACAATTCAAGCCTCTGTGTAAAGGGCAGATTTGGCTTTGATTTTGTTGCATCTCCTGAGCGTTTGACTACCCCATTGATCAGGAAAAATGGAACACTTAAAGAAGCAACATGGGATGAAGCGATTGAACTTGTTGCATCAAAACTCACTTCAATAAAAAATGAATTTGGCTCAGACAGCTTAGGAGTGCTTACTTCTGCAAGAATTACAAACGAAGAAAACTATATTGCTCAAAAATTTACCAGGGCAGTCCTTAAAACCAACAACATTGACCATTGTGCCCGACTCTGACATTCTTCTACCGTAGCCGGTCTGGCTGCAGCTTTTGGTTCAGGTGCAATGACCAACACAATTGCAGATGTCGAACAAGCAGATACAATTATTGTAATAGGGTCTAACACCACAGAAAATCATCCTGTACTATCAAGTTTTGTTAAAAGAGCTGCCCTTAAAGGAACAACTCTTATTGTTATTGATCCGAGAAAAATAACTCTCACAAAACATGCCAATAAATGGCTAAGACAGGAGCCGGGCAGTGATATAGCATTAATTAACGCTATAATGCATGTTATTATTAAAGAAGACCTTCATGATAAAGATTTTATTGCTGACAGAACTGAGAACTTTAAAGAATTTTGCAAAACAATTGAAAAATATACACCTGAATATGCTTCAAAAATTGCTAAAATCAAGGTTGAAGATATAATTGAGACAGCAAGACTTTATGCCAAAGCTGAAAAAGGTGCGATACTCTATTGTATGGGAATTACCCAGCATACAACTGGCACTGATAATGTTAAATCTCTTGCCAATCTCGCCATGCTATGTGGAAACCTCGGCATTGAAGGTGGCGGCGTAAACCCTCTCAGAGGTCAGAATAATGTTCAGGGTGCATGTGATATGGGAGGATTACCAAATGTCTTTACAGCATATCAAAGTGTTGGTGATGACAATGCCCGAGCTACCTACGAACAAAATTGGAATATAACAGACCTTTCTTTCAAACCTGGGATACCTGTTACAGAAATGATTAACATGGCTGCAAAAGGAGAAATAAAAAGTTTATATATAATCGGGGAAAATCCGCTTGTATCAGATCCTGACCTTAACCATGCTGAGAAAGCATTTAAAAACCTGGACTTTCTGATAGTGCAAGACATATTCCTTACTGAAACTGCTCAAATAGCTGATGTTGTGCTGCCCGCACATTGTTTTGCTGAAAAAGACGGCACATTTTCAAATACTGAAAGACGGGTTCAAAGAGTTAGAAAAGCTGTTGAAGCTCCGGGTGACTCCAAGGCTGACTGGGAAATATTATGTGGTATTTCATCACGCATGGGATATGAAATGAATTACGAAAACAGTGAAGAAATTTTTACAGAACTTGCACAAGTCACACCTTCTTATAAAGGAATTAATTGGGGAAGAATTGAGAAGATAGGGATTCACTGGCCATGCCCTGATATCAATCATCCTGGCACTCCGATCCTCCATACAAAAGCATTTACAAGAGGCAAAGGATTATTCCACGCAATTGATCATGCTCCTCCAAAAGAAATGCCTGATAAAGAATACCCGTTCATCCTAACTACAGGGCGCCTATTGTATCATTATCATACCGGCACTATGACCATGAAAACTGAAGGTTTAAACACACTTGCCAAAGAATGTTTTGTAGAAATTTCTAAAAATGATGCTAAAAAACTAAAATGTAAAGATGGTGCAAAAGTTAATATTGCGTCAAGACGAGGAGAAATTACTGCAAACTTGCAAGTCTCTTCCAAAGCTTTTGATGGGACTGTTTTTATTCCTTTCCATTTTTCAAAAGCAGCTGCTAACAGACTTACAAATGCTGAACTTGACCCAACAGCAAAAATACCTGAGTTTAAAGTTTGTGCTGTAAAAATAACTTCTTGCGAATAATTACTACCAGGAGTTCATCAACTCAATACCAATAAATTTTGCAATTTTTTCTTGAAATTGGTTAAACCGGAAGCCAACAACCTGAGATCCTGACACAGCAGTGCCGTGGGATGAGAATGAATCTCAGCCAAGCTTTATTCTCCGCATATTCAAAAAAAAGAAGCTAACCAGGATAGAAATTCAAGACAACGGACCTGGTATAGATAAAAAAACACAAAAGAAAATTTTTGAACCCTTTTTTACAACCAAACCTGTAGGGATAGGCACTGACCTTGGACTCTATATTTCACACTTTATCATCTCTGAAAATCATAAAGGTAAAATGGGAGTGAAGTCTTCATCTGGCAAAAGAGCAACCTTTTATATTGACTTACCGATAACTTAAACTGATCTTATTCTTTCAATGTATCCAACAACATCTTAAAATCATCAGGTAAAGGTACATTGAAACTCATTAATTTTCCTGAAAAGGGGTGTCTAAACTGAAGGGATGCTGAATGTAGCATTGGGCGGGGTATTGAAGTTTTTTGCTTTCTCATTCTTCTGAACTGATAAATTTTTTCCCCAATTATAGGATAACCTATAGCATAAAAATGAACTCTTATCTGATGTGTCCTACCAGTTAATAGTAGAGCGTTAACCAAAGTAGCATCTTCATATCTTTGTTTTACATTCCACAATGTTTCTGCGGATCTTAAGTTTTCACCCTTTGTGGTCATAATGATTCTCTTTTGAGGGTGTCGGCCCACCGGGAGTGTAATCCGACCTGTATCATCTTTAATAACGCCTTTTACAAGGGCAAAATATTGTTTTTTAACTCGGCGCTGTTTAAATTCTTTCTTAAGAAACTCTAATGCAGATTTAGTTTTTGCTGCTACCATAATTCCGCTTGTGTTTTTATCAAGCCTATGAACAATGCCAGCCCGGGACTTATCTTCTCCTGCATTTAAAATTTCAGGGCAATGATATAATAATGCATTAACAAGTGTACCTGAATCATTACCTGCGCCAGGATGCACAACAAGCCCAGGTGCTTTATTAATAATAATTATATGATTATCTTCAAAGACAATATCTAAATCAATTTTTTGAGCCAAAACATCATTATTTTTTTGGTTGGCAATCGAGCCTACAATGATTTCGCCAGTCTTTACTTTATAACCAGGCTTAACTTTTCGTTTTGAAACAAGAATCTCCCCATTTTTCACCAACAATGCTGCTTGGCTTCTGGAAATCATGCTAAATGATTTAGAAACCAAATCATCCACTCTTAGATTCTTACACTTTTCAATAACTTTAAGTTCTATATCCATAAAATCAAAAAACCGGCAAACAAATTATTGTCTGCCGGTTTAATTAAGTATCTATATTAATTATATATTTTAAAAAAGATTTTCAATCTCTTTCATCATGAAGGCTTCATCGACATCTTTTGCAGTTGACAATTCCTGTACAAGTAAATTTTTTGCAGTATCAAAAAGTTTTCTTTCTCCAAAGGAAAGATCTTTTTCAATTTTCAACTGGTACAAATCTCTAAAAACAGTGGCGACATCGTAAATGGAACCTGTTTTAATTTTGTCCATATATTCACGGTATCGGCGATTCCAGGTTTGTTTTCCTTTGCTCTCGCCTTTTTCTTGCATCACATTATAAACACCTTGAATTTCATCTTCCTGAATAACATCTCTTAGCCCTACTGCCTTTGCATTAGCAGTCGGAATCATAATAACCATGCCATTTTCAATGATTTTCATCATATAAAAATTTAAGTTTTCTCCATTGATTTTCTTACTTTCAATAGACTCTATACACCCTACTCCATGGGCAGGATAAACAGCCAAATCTCCCTGGCAAAATTTATTGTTTTTTGCTTCATCAACTTTTAATGCTTTATTTTTTGCCATTTGCCGCCCCCACTAAAATTTTTGGTTATAGTTAGCCAAGTGTTGAGCATAAAACCACATTTTGAAACTATTGTCAAATAAAAAAAAGTTTGTTTAAAATTTTCCATCTAAAGCTTTATAACATTTTCATCATACAATGTCAACTTCTCAACACCGTCATCCCACAAAACAAAGGTGTTTTCAATCCCTACTGCCCCATCAGGAAATACAAATGTAGGTTCTATAGCAAAGGTCATTCCTTTTTCAAGTTTCATGAAAAGCCCTTTTGCAAACACCGGGAATTCGTCAAGTTCAAGCCCAACGCCGTGACCTACAAATTTAACCTGATCTTTTCCAAGTCCCATAAAATTTTCTCTCTGCATCAGCTATATAGCCGTTAACGACACAGGTGTAATCGATATATACAGGTTCATCCCTTTCAATTTTTTTAAAGCCTGCGCCATGGGGATTATTCGCCGCCTACTGGACCATCAAAGTACGATGGGATACCCCCGTTTTTCCTTGAGACGTTCCGGAAAAATAAAAAAGGTTTGTGTGGTGAACTATCACAACGCCATCTAACCGGACCTTATTAATTTCAAATTGAAGAGAATTTATCCGATTTTCAATTTCCTGTTTTGGTGTATATATTAACTTGTTCATGTACCTCTTTCTTTAGTTTTATTTATCATCAAATTTAAAAATTTTTATTATAATAAAGGCTATCTTTTTCTCCACAATATTTTTTAAAAAAATATTGTGGCCCATAAAAACAATATTGAACCACTATCTGTTCTTTTTGTGGAAAATGGTATTTGGACTTGGCCATATTCATCATCTTTTTTACCACCTGCAAGATTTGAACCGATTGTTATTTCTAAGTTTTGCGCTGCATTCCAGCTTATTCCTGGCTGAAACAGATATGATGGGTCATTAAGATTTGCAATAGCAGTAAAGTTAAAATTCAAAAGTGGATTTAATTCTATTCTTATGCTTGAGCTTAAATATTTTTTCCCAAGCCCGTATATCTCCCCTCTGCTGATTCTTGATGAGAGATCAGAATCAGCATAAGCTTGCCCGTAATCATCTATACCAAGACCTGAATAATAGTATTCAATAAGTCCATAAAAATTCTTCTCAAACCAGGTCCAAGAATAATCAATATTTACGATAAAACTTAAAAAATCATTTTTCGTATCACCACCAGCAAAAGTATATATAAGATCGCTTCTTAAAACTGCATTGCCGACAGTTCCAACATATCCTATCCCTGCGAGATTATCTTCATAGTGTCTTGCTGCCATGAAATCAAACTCCATATTATCAAATAAAAGATGGTATTTTATTCCAATAGATGATTTTGAAAACTTAATGTTCCCATCTTGTAAGTCACGTCTCGGCGCATAAATAAACTGAAGGTCATCACCTCTTTTGAAAAAAGTTTCAAAATATGCCATGTCATCACCTTTTTTATAATCTCTCTCTGTATCATAAGGCGAAAAAGGATTGAAAATATCCATGGGGTTAAACAAAAGCCCGTTTCCCCACGTGACCGCCTGCCTTCCAATAATCATTCTTCCGAAATCACTATCTAAACTTAAATTTAATCTGTCCAGCCTATGACTTACAAAGTAATCATTTCCTTGTTTTATTTTAGATGACAAATCCATTAACCTTGTATCATCACCATCAAAATTATCTTTAAAAATCTGAGATATAAAGCTTCCCGGATATTGTTCAGAAAAGAACTCGGTCGCTTTAATAGAATCACCCTTAGAACTTTCAAGCACATAATGGAAGTCAAAGCTTAAATTATCATTAAAAAAAGTCCTGTTTTTGATTCTTAAATTGATATCACTATCAAACCATTGACCATTTTCTAATTCTGACTGGATTGAACCATTTTTATAATCAGTCCTTGAGAAACTTGCCTTTACCCGCCCTCCCAATGTTGTTTTTACATTATCAGCTGAACAAACAGCAGCTAACAGAAAAATAAAAACAAATATCACACAAACCAAAATTTGGACAAAAAATGCTCTCATATAAACCTTTTTACTTTTCCTTTACAATATCTTCCTCAATTTGCCCGTCTTTTAATTTTACAATACGTTTTGCGTAATCCATGACCATATTGTCATGGGTGGAGAAAATAAAGGTAACATTTTTTTCTTGATTCATCTTTTTCATCATATCAAGGAGAGATTCACCGGTTTTCGAATCTAAGTTTGCAGTGGGTTCATCTGCCAAAACAATTGCCGGATTTGACACAATTGCCCTTGCTACTGCTACCCTTTGCTGCTGTCCTCCTGAAAGCTCAGAAGGCCTTCTATTGTATTTGCCCTCAAGTCCAACATCATCAAGGATTGCTATTGCCTTTTCCTTTCTTTCTGAAGCAGCCACACCTTGGAGCAGCATAATATACTCCACATTTTCCTGGGCTGAAAGCACAGGGATAAGATTATATGCTTGAAAAACAAACCCGATCTTTTTTAATCGCAGATCAGCAAGTTGGGACTGTTTCATATCAGCATAATCATTATTATCAACAACAATTGTGCCTGAATCAGGGCTGTCTATCCCGCCTATAATATTTAGCATGGTTGTCTTTCCAGAACCTGAGGGACCGGCTAATGCCATAAACTCGCTTTGATCAACTAAAACGGACATTCCCCTTAAAGCGTGCACCTGCATCTTTCCTTGGAAATAACTTTTCTTTATATTTTGAGCATTAACTATATTCATTCTTTGTTTTCTCCTGATTATTTTATTCTCTCATTGCTTCAACAGGTGTTATTTGAGCTGCTCTTATAGCTGGATAAAGAGAAACAATTATCCCTAAAAAAAATATTACAGAATTCACACTTATTACATCGGTCAGTGTCAATACAGGATAGATTATCCGGGACATGCCAAAAAACTCAGCCCCTTTGCCAAAAAGGGCAAGATCAAGACCATTTTCTTTTAATAAAAAGACTGAAATGATTCCCAAACAATTTCCCGCAACTATTCCAACTGTCAGCGTAAAAGTTGATTCAGTCAGAACTGAAGCAATTACTCGCCATGGTTTCATGCCAAGTGCTCTTAAAAGTCCAAATTCCCTGACTCTTTCAAAAACAGCCATAAGACTTGTGTTTACAATACCAAATCCCATGGCAATAAAAACCACAACATACCAGATATACATAAACCCATCGAATATCCTCACATAAGCTTCAAGCATTGGAAGCAAATCTTTCCAGGTTTCAACACTATACAATTTTTCATCAATATTGTTTTTAAGCATCTTTGCCACAATATCAACGTTTTGGTCATCAAAAATTTTAATTGATATTTCCGAAATCCCCTCTTCTATATTCAACAAATTTCTTGCACCGTGCATTGTAATAAAGAGATAGCTTTTTTCAGTTGATTCCATCTGGGCTTTAAAAACACCTCGTATCCTGAAAGCCTTTGATACAACTTTACCGCTTTTACTTCTTGTCATTAAAATAAGTTTTTTACCAATTTTAGTATCAAATTTTTCAAGCAAAGCTTTACCTACAAGAACACCTCTTTTGTCATTTGGCTCAAGATAATTTCCATTAACAATACTTTTTCCTAAAAATGAAATCTCTTTTTCTTTTACAGGATCAATACCAACTAAAGTTACCCCGGTAGAATGACGGGCATTACTTACATAAGCGCTAACCTTTATTCTCTCAGTCCACAAGGTATTTTTTGAAAGATTGTTTTTTAACAAATGTCTTATTATTTCAGCTTGTTCCATGCTCTTATCAATGGATGGATCTTCTCTGTAATTTTTATGATGTATCTGAATATCGCCGATCAACACTGACTTTCCGTTTTCAAGCATATTGTTAAGCATGCCCCGGGAAAAAGCACCTAAAAAAACCATGCTCCATACTCCTATAACTACAGCAGTTATTATCACCAGAGTTCTCCGCGAATTTCTCCATATATTTCTCCAGGCAAGTTCAAAATACATAATTTAAATCTCCTCTACGCGCTCTTTATTGCTACAGCAGGAACTAATTTCTTTACTTTTAGTGCAGGATACAATGCTGCACACAATGTAATCAGAAGTACCGCACCAGGTCCTGCCAAGGCTGATATCAATGATAATTTTGGATACACAACACCGGACATTCCATATTCCTTAAGAATCTCTGATGCACCAGCTAAATTAATCCCATGCGTCATAAACCATAATGTTAGCAAGGCACCTGCCCCTCCGCCAATGACAACTCCTGCAAGGGTCATAAAGGCCGACTCCATCAAAACAAGTTTTAAAAGTCTTGAAGGCTTAACTCCTAGTGCAAGCATAACACCAAATTCTTTTGTTCTTTCAAGTATTGCCATGAGAAAGGTATTTAAAATACTAAATGCCACCACCACAATCAGAATAATATAAAAAATGATTGCTGATACAAGATCAAGCTTTATCCCCTGAACAAGCCCTGGTACCAATTCCTTCCAGTCAAGCACAACAATATCTCTTCCCTTCTGGTCTTTTTGCAAATCATCTGCAAGCTCTTGTGTTATCTTTTTCACATCATAAAGAGACTCTGCTGTACACACAATTTCATGGACAGAACCTTGCATATAAAATACATCATTAAAATAATTCAATGGGATTTGAATACTTGCCCTGTCAAATTCATCAATTCCTGAAGAAAAAATTCCCTTAATCGTCACAACACCTGCTGCGATAGAGCCATCTTTCCCCTGACCCAATATTGTTAATTCGTCATTTACTGAAACCTTTAAATGCTTTGCTAATAAACTCCCTATCAGAGCCTTATCCCTGTCCTTTGCATCAAGATATTCACCTTTTCTCACAAGTGTTTTAATGGTTGAGACCCAAGCTTCACGTTCTGGATCTATTCCTGTCACGAGGATACCTCTTGTTCTGTTTTTTGATGAAACAAGAGAGAACCCATTGGCACGAAAAGTATAAGCTTGTATCTTTTTAATCTTATCAAGCTTTTCTGCGATATCATTTGGTAAAGAAATTGCAAACCGCATATTTTGTTTCTCATTATAACCTTTTGCCTGTACCTGGAAATGACCTGTATGAATTTTGACAGAAGAATTTACCATTGCTTCGTAACTGCCTAATTGAAACGAAAGCATAAAAACAAGTATCAATGAGGCAAAAGCTATTGCTGACAATGTAAGCATGGTTCTTACAGGGCTTCTGAAGAGATTCCTCAACGCCATTTTTATATCAGTTGACATAAACTCACCTTATCTCTTTTGTAACCCTGCTTTGGAAAAAATTCTCGCTGGCAGGGTATCTTTAAATTCAAGTTCAAAGTATTCAAGTGTTGTATATTCATCTGGTTCATCTACTTTTGAAATCTTCCACACCCTTGGAAAAAGCTTGCCACTCATCATTGTTATATCAGTTGTGACAAGTTCTTTTACAAGGAGCTTGTCTTCGTCGTAAAATCCTTGACTCAGCATTATGCCGTCCTCTCTTACTTCAAACTTTAACATCCCCCAAACAACCGGTGCCTGAGGATGAGGTATGGATTCAATTGAGTAAATCTTTAACCCATTGAGTTCTTTAACATCTATTATGGTGTGTGCATAATCACTTATAATAGTGTCCGACTTTGCAAGATCATTATTGGAAAAATCAGACCCCATCCAGCTTTGGGACATCATGGAGGGAGGAAGCTTAATTACCCTGTTAACTTTTGGGTTAAACGCCCACATATCATCACCTTTTTTAAGTGTGCCATTCCCTTTGTCCTTTGGGGGTGATAATATTTTGAAAAGCGAATCATGTGCTCCTTTGGTCCAGGCTTTGATTTTTACTGTTCTTTCCCAGTCAGCACGGTGAATTGTCATATCAACAACAGAAACAGATGCAACACCTCTATAATAATCAAATGCTTTTTTAACCATTATTGTACCAATATCAGTAAGAGCATTATCTTCTGAATTGTCTGTACCATAAGAGACCGTAGTAAAAATAAATATTGACAGAAAAACAATTAATACAATATTTATGTTCCTCTGATATCTACTTAATTTACACCTTTTCATATTTCCTCCTTTATTGCTTTTTTAATAAACCTCTGATTATTAAATCAGTAAAGCTCAACATTGTTTTTTCCATATTGAACTCATCATTAGATCCATCATGAAACCAGGCTTGAAGCCCTATTGTATCCCATACCCCAACTATTGCCGGAACAACAGAATCAATATCTATTTCAGGGTCAAATTCATTATTCTCAATTCCTTCGTTAATAATAGCAACAAAGACATCACCAATTCTTTTATATAAATCTTTGAAAGCCTTTTTCATCTTATCTCTATACCTTGATGAAGCTGTTGCTGCCCAAAATTCCAGAACAAGCGGGTAAAACTCTTCAGACCCTTTTAAGGAGTTAAGGATAGATTGAGAAAATACTCTGATTTTTTCTGCCCCGCTTTTTGGAGCAAGCTCAGTAAAGCTTAAAGTAGCAGCTTTTTCACAGTGATCCACAAACCATTGAAAAGTTGCAAAAAACAATTGATCTTTTCCTTTAAAATACTCATAGGTTGTACCTTTACCAATCCCTGCCTCCTTTGCAATATCAGCCATGGATGTTTTGGCAAAACCTTTTTTCGCAAAAAGAATCATTGCTGCAAAAATTATTTGGTCTTTTTTCTTCTCTTGATTAAATGCCATATTTTTATTTTTCCGACCCATTGGTAATTAAATTACATTGATTATTCATTTGTTTACAATAAGTCCAATAATTTGACCGACCGTTCAGTCAATAATATATTAAAGATAATTGCTTTGTCAAGTTAACTAAATTTATTTTAAAAATCGATTGCCACAAATTCTAGGGCATTGGCAGTATTACAACTTTAGACTACTATGATTTCGGACATATTCTTTTAATATAGAAAATTCATTTCTGATTTTCTCGATTTTCTCAACACTTTTATCTAAATCACCTTTTTTACAAATATCTTCTATATTATAAGCTGCCTCTGAAAGGATATTAGCACTCAGATTTACAGCCCCACCTTTAATTGCATGGGCTTGAACTTTCAAAGTATGAGCATCTTTATCAAGAGCGGCTTTCTCCATTATGGATATTCTTTTTTCAACTTGTTTAAAAAAATCATTAAGTAAATCATTAAAAAATTCAACATTATTGCCAAACTCCTTAAGTTCATGCTCAATGTCTATCGGGAAACTATTGCTATCCATTATCACCACCTCTGGTTATTGCATTTAATCTATAACTGATACTTCTTTCCTGATATATACTATCCCCCGATACAAAAAAACAACCCTCCACAGTTTTTATAGTGAAAAGCATCCCTATTATTTTTCAATTGACCTATAATATTGTTAAAAATCAGGCGAGAAATTATTTGTAAAGATAATTTGTTTTTTTAGATGATGCATTATATTTTAATAACCTGCATACTCTATAAATATTGTAGGAACTATTGACCATTAAAATATTATGGCTTCAATTCTAATAGAGACAACGGTTAGACTAAACTACATTTTAATGCAGTTTTATTTTTTCCTTGATTTATCTTGATCATTGAATTCTGGAAGTTCACCATACCGGTCAATATAATTCGCAAAACTTACATATTCATGCTTTACACATTCTCCTTTTTGTCTCCAATCAAATGAAGGGTTTTGATTTTCACTTAATGGAAATGACTTAATAGAAACGCATACGTTTTGGAAAAATTCCATTGCGTTTTGATGTTTAAACCTCACCCTTTCAGCACCACCATGTATTTTATTTTTTCCATTCATACCTGCTTCGAACTGATTCAGACGACCAATTACTCCTTTTTATAATTTGCAAATAACGCTAGCATTAGAAATTCTGTTGGATTTATGATTGTTTTAATGCTCTTTTGAGAATTATTACACTTTTAAGATGGTGTCAATGAGAAAATTTTGAGGTACGGCAACCATTGCCAGTGAAGGTTTGTTTGTCTTGCGGCGAGTCTATCTTTGGATCATTTTATTACAAGTTCTTAAATGAGCGGAACGTTAAGAACAGCAAGTGTTTGAGGGTGTATTTTCCCGAGTTTTGCTGTTTAGTGCAGCTTATTTTAGAACTTGTTAAAATATCCAAACTTGCGAGCGCAAGGCAAATAGACCGTAACGGGTTGCTGTTTAGGATTTGGCATTTAGGATTTGGTATTTAGAAATTACTACAAAAGCGGTTAAATAGAATTATAAGAATTCATTGAGGCCAAAACACCTTCTTTGATGACTGACATTGATGCATCAGCAGCTTTTCCTATAAGCTTATCAAGAGTTTTGTTTTCTTCTTTTGAAAAGTCTCCAAGCACCTGGCCTGTGGTGCTGCTTTGTCTTGCAGGACTTGCAATACCGATTCTAATCCGTGTAAAATCTTTTGTTCCCAGGGCTTCAATAATGGATCTTATTCCATTATGTCCGCCATGTCCTCTGTCTTTTGAAATTCTGATCCGCCCAAAGGGAAGATCAATATCATCATGTACAATAATTATATTTGATATATTGATTTTAAAATATGATGCGAGTTTTTGGATGGGGAACCCGCTTTTATTCATATATGACTGCGGTTTTACAAAGAAAAGTTTATCCTGTTTAAAACTTAAATTTACATATTCAGCATCAAACCTGGATTTTCCAAAGTTAAGAGCATTTCTGCGAGCAAGTTCATCAACAACCATGAAACCAATATTATGGCGAGTCTGGAAATATTTTTTTTCTGGATTACCCAGACCCGCTATCATAAAGATTTTGGTGTCTATCATATACTATTAAAAATTATTCTTTAGAATCTTCTTCTGATTTATCTTCACTACCTTTAGCGTCATCAGCACCTTCAGGGGCTGCTTCAGCTTCAGCAGCTTCTTCTTCAAGAAGATCTTCATCTTCTTCAACTTCTTCTTCAGCTGTTGGTGGTACAAGTGTTATCACAGTGAAATTAACTTCATGAGGAATCTCAACATTCTCATCTAAAGGGATGTCTTCAACATGAACAGCATCTCCAATTTCTAATTGGGCGACATCAATAGCTATCTCTTCAGGTACATTAACAGGCTTGCACAATACAACGAGTTCACGTCGAATAATCTGCAATACACCGCCTTCTATTACTCCTCTTGCTTCTCCAATAGCCCGGACAGGGACTGTAACACTTACCTTAGTATCCATGTCAATCTCATGAAGGTCTACATGAAGATACTCTTTTTGAAAAACATCCATTTGAACTTCTTTTAACATAACTGTTCTTATTTTTTTACCTTCTCCATCAACAATCAGTTTTAAAAACACACCCTGTACGCCATGATCTCTTATAACCTTATTAAATTCTGCAGTTTCAAGAGAAAGCATAACAGGATCAATTTTTGAGCCATAAACGATTGCCGGCACTCTTTTATTTTGTCTTAAAGCATGTGCCTGACCTTTGCCAGTTTCTTGTCTTAGCTCAGCTTTTAAATCAATTAGTTCCAAAGTTTCACCCTCCTTATCTGCATCCTTTTTACAATGCAGACAATATTAATTATACAAACAAAGAATTTACAGAATCACCTCTGTAACTTCGTATTATTGCTTCACTCACCAGTTTTGCAACGGAAAGTGTTTTTATTTTTTCACATTCTTTAGCCTCTTTTGAAAGAGGTATGGTGTCTGTTGCCACCAAGCTTGAAAGTGCTGATTTATTTATTCTTTCAATTGCAGGTCCAGATAGCACAGAATGTGTACAATAGGCATGTACAGCTTTTGCTCCATTCTCTTTAATCACTCTTGATGCTTGGGAAAGAGTTCCTGCGGTATCTACCATATCATCAAGAACAATTGCAATTTTATCTTTAACATCACCAATCAATGCCATTGCTTTGGCTTTGTTTGGAGCACTTCTCCGTTTATCAATAATGGCAAGACTCGCATTTAATCTTTTTGCATAGGCTCGTGCTCTTTCAACACCTCCGGCATCAGGAGACACAACTACTAAACCATCTGAAAAAGATGATTTAATGCTCTCAATAATAACAGGAGCAGCATAAAGATTGTCAACAGGGACATCAAAGAACCCCTGTATTTGTCCTGAATGAAGATCCATGGTAATTACTCTGTCCACGCCTGCATTACACAAAAGGTCAGCAACAAGTTTTGCACTTATTGGAACTCTTGGTGCAACTTTTTTATCCTGCCTTGCATATCCGTAATAAGGGATAACCGCAGTGATTTTACTAGCAGAAGAACGTTTAAAAGCATCAATCAATAACAAAAGTTCAATAAGATTATCATTAACAGGTTTGCAAGTTGATTGAATAAGAAACACTTCTTGTCTCCTCACATTCTCAAGGATCTCAACCTGAGTTTCTCCATCACTGAAATTACTCACTGTTAGCTTGCCCAAAGGTTTTGCAAGGTATTCACAGACTTTTGCAGCAAAATCCGGATTTGAACTGCCAGAAAAAATTGATAACTCATCCATAGCTAAATTCTTTATTAAAGTCTTTAAAATAATTTTGGCTGGGGCGAGAGGAGTCGAACCTCTGAATCCAGGGATCAAAACCCTGTGTCTTAACCACTTGACGACGCCCCAGCAAGCTTAATCAATAAACCTGTTCCACATATCTATATCTTAAAAGAAGTCAAAATAACTTCTTTTAAACTCCCTTCAAATTTATCCGAAAGAAGAGAATAGGCTTTTTTAGCTTTCCCGTAATCAGCAAAAAAAACAAAAAGAGAGGATCCGCTTCCTGTCATGCAAACTTTTTCAGACAGAACAAATTCCATCTCTTCCTTTGTATAAAGAATATCAGGATATAGCTTGTATGCTGTATTCTCAAGATCATTATGTAAATACTTTACAGCATCAACTTTCAAAGCCTTATTCCAAATATCCAGCCAATTATTCAGCCAGGTATCTATATCAAGTTTCCGCTTTCCTGTCAACTTTATATCAATATTTTTAAAAACTTTAGCTGTTGATGCAGAGACTCCCGGATAGCAAATAAGTATGTGATATGGAACTAAAGTGCTGCATTTTTCAAGCTTTTCCCCTATACCTCTTGCAACAGCAGGACTACCAAAAATAAAAAACGGAACATCAGCACCGAGTAAAGTTGCTATTTTTAAAAGTTCAGATTTTGAAAAAGCATTATCATGCAAAGAGTTTAACGCCATTAACACACTTGCTGCATTGCTACTGCCACCGCCTAATCCTGCACCCACTGGAATTTTTTTTTTGATCTTTATTGAAACCCCTGTTTTTTGCACTGACTTAACTAAGCCAAGATTTTCAAAAAAAAGGTAAGCTGCTTTATAGGCAATGTTTGTTTCATCTTGTGGGACTAAAGGATGGTCACAGAAAACTTCTATTTCATTGTTCAATGTTTGTTCAATTTCAATTTCATCATAAAATTCAAGACATGTCATAAGCGAAGAAAGCTCATGATATCCATCATCCCTTTTACCTGTAACATAAAGAAAACAATTGATCTTTGCAGGAGAAAAAACCTTTATCATTAACTCTTTGCCTCAACAAAAGCGATTCTTAATTCCTGAAGTAGTGTATTCATCAATTTTTCTTCTTCAGTATCAAGATTTCCTTGCGTCTTTTCTTTAAGCACTGCAATAATATCAATAGTTTGCCTTGCAATGTCGATATTTTTTATCTTTTCCCCGGAAATCGGGTCTTCAATCTTGCCCAATTGAACCAGAGCTGAAGAATAAAGAGATAAAATAAAACTTGAAAAATCAACCTTAAAAGCCTTTGGGCTGGTCGATTTTTCTGCTGTTCCTTCTTTCATTACGAAACCGTTACCCTCTGCCATCTTTTTATCCTCCCAAATAAACACTCAGTCAACTTGCCATTCAATTTTATAATTATCCTTTACTATTGAAGCAATATATTTGTCAAAAAAAATATGCTCAACCTTATATTTAACATCTTTATACTTAAGCCAAATATTAAAAGGATCCTCTACTTTTATGATTAAAATATCATGTAGCCCTGCCAAGCCAACACCCACAGCCTTTAGCACCGCTTCTTTTGCTGTAAAGCATCTAAAGAAAATAATATTGTCTTCGTCTGTTTTAAAACATTCTTTTTCTTTGTGGCTCACTATTTTATTAAAAAGAGCAGGAGAAATATCTTTTATTTTTTCAACATCAATTCCTGCAGCTGATTTAGAAACCAGCCCGGCTGCATATTCATCCTTGTGTGAAACAGACCAGAAAACATTATTGGAAGGCAATGGTTGACCATTTTCACCTTTTTCCAGTTTTCCAGGAAAAAATCCTGATTTTTGCCCTGAAGCATCAAGACTTTTTTTACCAAACATTGTCAGGATCTTACTTCTATCTCGCCGTTCAATATCTGCAAAATTCTGCCCAATTTTCTGAATCACTGGATACAGAGTTAAAATCCTACACCTCCGGATCTTCAAGAGTAATAATTACATCAGCAACGGTCGTGCCCTGCCCTTCATTGTGTACAAACAATGGGTTTATATCTAGCTCTTTAATAATTGGGAAATCATCAACCATTTGCCTTAAGCTGATAAGATTTTTTTCAATTGCCTCAATATCCCCAGGCTCTTCTCCTCTTAATCCTGAGAGTATTGGATATCCTTTTATACTCCTTATCATTCTTCGAACAACGTTTCTGCCCATGGGAGCAAGTCTGAACGCTACGTCTTTATAGACTTCAACAAATATACCACCAAGTCCGAACATAATAGCATGCCCAAATTGTGGGTCTCTGTTCACACCTAAAATGACCTCGCGCCCCTGGGGTACCATCTTTTGCACAAGAACTCCATCAAGGATTGCGTCCTGGTTATAATCACGAGCATTTTGCATAATTTTATCAAAAGCTTTTTGTACTTCTTTATTATTCAAAAGCCCGACTATTACTCCCCCTGCGTCAGATTTATGCAGAATTTCATTGGAAATAATCTTCATAACAACAGGAAAGCCAATCTTTTCAGCTATCTTAACTGCTTGTCCCTTATTTTTTGCAAGTTCCATGGGAAGGGCTTTAAAACCATAGCATTTAAGAATTTCATTTCCATCAAGTTCACCAAGTGTTGTTCTTCCTTCTTTAACACACCCATCTATTATTCTCTTTGCTTTATCCTTATCATACTCAAGTCTATACTGCGGTAATATCTTTCTAGCACGCCATTTTCTTGCCTCTCGAAGTGCACCTAGAGATCGTGCTGCACTTTCAGGAAACTGATAAACAGGGATATTATTTTTCTGTAAAATATCAACACCACCTGAAACATCAACAACACCCATAAATGAGCATAAAACAGGTTTATCGGAATTTTTTGAAATATTTACAATTGCCTCGGCAGTGCCAATGGCATCTGTCATTGACTGTGGCGTAAGGATTATCAAAACCGAATCAACCTCAGAATCACTGATAACTGTGGCAAGGGTATTTTCATAACGATCTCTTGCTGCATCCCCGATAACATCAACTGGATTATGAAAGTTTGCTGTTAAAGGCAGGTATTTGTGAAGTTCTTTAATAGTAGCATCAGAAAATGTGGCAAGTTTCAATCCTGATTGTTCGCTTATATCTGTTGCTATTATTCCGGGTCCCCCTGCATTTGTTACAATTGCAATCTTATCACTGTTTGGATATTTCTTTACTGCATATGCCTGGGCATAATCAAAAAGCTGATTAACAGTCTGACATCTAAGGATTCCTGACTGGGTGAAAATTGCATCATATATTGCATCAGCACCTGCAAGTGAGCCTGTATGTGAGGCAGCAGCTTTTGCTCCTGCAACAGAAGAACCTGATTTTATTACAAGAATTGGTAAGGGATCTGGGAAAGATGCCATTTCACGCACTTCAGTAATAAATTCCTCGGAATCTCTGGATAGTTCTTCCATATAAATCATTACAACATCAGTATCAGGGTCTTTATGGCAGTATCGTAAAAGATCAAGTTCATCCACATCTGCTTTATTCCCTATGGAAATAAATTTTGAAAACCCAAAACCCTTGGCAGCTGCAAAATCAAGCACCGCCGTACAAAGTGCACCGCTTTGAGAAATAAATGAAACATTACCAGCCTTGGGCATTCTACTTGAAAAACTTGCATTCAAGGAGACATCTGGAGAAGGATTTATCACACCAAGACAATTAGGTCCTACCAATCTCACCTCAGCCTCTTTACACAATTTTGCTATTTTATTTTCAATTTCAAGGCCTTCTCCCCCTACTTCCTTAAAACCTGCAGATACTATTACAATCCCCTTAACTCCTTTTTCAATACAGCCCTTAACCGCTTCAAATGATTGTTCAGGTGGTAGAATAATCATTCCAAGATCAATAGGATCAGGGATTTGCAGTACATCAGCATAACACTTTACACTTTTAATAGATTTTGCTCTCGGGTTAACAGGATATAAAGTTCCTTTATACCCACCAAAAAGAATATTAGCAAAAATATCATGGCCAACTTTCCCTTTTTGGGTTGATGCACCGATTACAGCAATTGACTCAGGTGCAAAAATTGCGTCTAATTTATCCATTATTTGTCCCTCTCCCTAACTTATGATTGTTTCCTTCATTAATTCATCAAGCTTTAATACAGACAGGCAATCATCAGGCAAATCCATAAAAGACTTTCTTTCCATATCAAAATCTAAAAGAGTATTATCCTCTGGAATAATACATATTATTGGCACACCAATCTCTTCAACTTCTTCTAAAAACTTCGCATTTAATTTTTCCGGGGCTCTGTTGACAACAAGACCAATATTTTTTACATCCAACTTCAATTCAGGCAGCATCTCCTTGATTCTTTTAACTGCTCTTAGTCCTCTTAACGCATAGTCAGTTACCATAATAAGCATATCTACCCTGCCACTGGTACGGCGGCTTAAGTGTTCCATACCTGCTTCATTGTCAACTAATAAATACTTATAATTGACTTCCAGCTCTTCCATAAATTTATTAAGAATATTATTTACCATACAATAACATCCCTGCCCCTCCTGTCTTCCCATGACCATAAGGTCAAAATCTTTTTCTTCTATCAATCCCTGATTCATCATCATTTCAAGATAATTTATTTTATCCATGCCCGAAGGAACCTGTTGGGGATCTTTCATATACCCCTCTCTGACATCTCCCACGGTTTTTTCAACTGCAAGTCCTAAGGTTTCCCCTAAGTTACTATTAGGATCTGCATCAATTGCAAGGATAGGTGAAATACCATTTTTTGCAAACTGCCTTATAAGAAGTGCAGAAACTGTAGTTTTTCCAACACCGCCTTTCCCAGCAAGTGCAATTATTTTACTCATATCAACTCCAAAATTTATTTATTATTTATCATATAATTTATTAACTCAGCCGAACAGGCTTAAGATCATAAACAACCCAAATTAAACTCTTTTTTTAACATACAACAGATTATCATTATGGCAATACTTGTACAAGCTCAAGCAATGGTAAACAAATGTAAATTTTCATGTAATATCAGAGATTCTGGCAGGCAACTTCAGAAATTTTAAAGCTCCATCTTTTTTGCAAAAGCCATATTTTCCATTACTACCCCTTTTGTGTATTAATCATTGGTGACAAAAGAATAGTTTCGCATTGTAATTTTATTGTAAATATAATAATTGAAATGATGTTTATTAAAGGGTGTTGAAACCATTC
>JAGLHT010000043.1 GCA_023143455.1 Desulfobacterales bacterium | reverse complement strand
GAATGGTTTCAACACCCTTTAATAATTTAATTGATAATTCTGATCGACAATTGCTTAACTTAACTCAGGCTGCCTTTAAGCAGACCAGACAAAGTTTCTAAGACAGGCTGGATAGGAACCACTAAAGTAAGGGGGGGGGGTAGTATCATGAGAAAGAATTTTAGTTTAGTTAGTATTTTAGTAATTTTTGCTTTTATGTTTTCTTTTGCAGGATGTTCTCAGCAGAATACAGAAAAAAAAGACGTTAATGCACAGCTTCAACTTGCACAAAGTTCAACTCTTGAAAAAATTCAAAAAGCTGGCGAGCTAAGAGTTGGCTTTGAATCTGGTTATCTTCCTTTTGAAATGACAAGCAAAGAAGGCGACTTCATGGGCTTTGATATTGACATGGGAAAAGAAATGGCAAAAGCCATGGGAGTTAAATATGTCCCTGTTAACACTGCATGGGATGGTATTATTCCTGCACTGCTTACTGATAAATTTGACATTCTAATCAGTGGAATGACAATTACTCAGGAGCGTAATCTTGCAATAAACTTTGTTGAACCATATATCATTGTTGGACAGACTGTTCTTCTTAGAAAAGGTCTTGAAGGCGAAGTAACATCGTATAAAGATCTTAACGATCCTAAATATACTGTCACTTCCAAACTTGGTACAACAGGTGAGCAGGCAATTAAAAGATTAATTCCAAAAGCTAACTACAAATCATTTGAAGTTGAAAGTGAAGCTGCTCTTGAAGTATTGAACGGCAAAGCTGATGCAACTATATATGACCTTCCTTTTTGTGTAACTTTTATGGCACAACAGGGTAAAGGCAACCTTACTTTCCTTGACAAACCATTTACTTTTGAGCCATTGGCTTGGGCAATTAAAAAAGGTGATCCTGATTTCTTGAACTGGTTAAATAATTTCCTGCGACAGATGAAAAACGATGGTCGTTATGATGTTATTTACAGCAAATGGATAACAAGTACTGACTGGATTGAAAGAATGGCAGAATAATTAATCAGTAAGATGAATTGATTTTTTAAAAGCCGGCAGTGGATATTCCCTGCCGGCTTTTTGTGAATAAAGCCATATGTTTTTTTCAACTTATTAGATGAGAAAATTTTATGAAAACTAGTTCCGGTCTTAGCAGGATTAATCCTTTAACTTATAATCTCAGCATGGCAGGTTTCATTATTGGGATAATAGCATTGATTTCTTTATTTGTTCTTGCAACAAATGCAATCGATTATACCTGGCGCTGGTATAAACTACCCGGGTATTTTTACAGCAACAAATCTCATGATGTTACTGCCGAGATAAAGGGTAAAGTAGAAAGTATAACTACTAAAGACAAAACAATATTAATAGTCGTAAAAGGCAATAGTGAGTCTGAAGTTTATACATTGCCTGAATCTGGAGGTATGCTTGTCAGTATTGGTGATAATATTTATCAGGGAGACACCCTGGCACAATATAGAAAACCTCAACTTGGTCTTTTAACTCAAGGTATTCTGATTACCCTAGAGGTAAGTATTTATTCCTGTATATTTGGCATTTTGATTGGATTAATCGGAGGAATAGCACGAATCTCCACAAACCCTGCTCTAAAATGGGCAGCAATTTTTTATGTTGAACTTATTCGAGGCTCTCCTTTATTGGTTCAGATATTTATCTGGTATTTTGTATTTGCAACCATCATCAACGGGATGTTAATGAACGCCGGGTTTCATGAAATCTCTGCTTTATGGTATGGAGTTGCAGCTCTTTCTTTTTTTGCAGGTGCTTATGTTACTGAAATTGTAAGATCAGGTATTGAATCGATAAATATTGGTCAGATAGAGGCTTCCCGTTCATTGGGTATGACTTCTGCGCAATGTATGTATCATATTGTTTTGCCTCAGGCTATTCGAAGGATTCTTCCTCCTCTTGCAGGACAGTTTATTACTCTTATTAAAGATTCCTCTCTTTTGGGTATAATAGCAGTAAGAGAGTTAACCAAAGCTACACGAGAGGGAATAACCACAAGTTTGCAACCTTATGAGTTTTGGTTTGTGTGTGCTATTTTATATTTGTTATTGACTTTTCCACTTTCCATGTTTGTTCAATATATTGAGAGGAGGATGAAAACTCCATGATTATTACAGAAAATTTATATAAAACATTCTATGGTGAAAATGGCGAAAAGATTAATGCTCTTGTGGATGTTTCTACCAAAATTAACAGAGGTGAGGTTGTTGTCGTTATTGGTCCGTCAGGTTCGGGGAAAAGTACATATTTAAGATGTTTAAACCATCTTGAAGTTGCTACTAAGGGACGTATATATATTGACGGAGTTGATATTCTTGACCAAAAAACAAATATAAATAAAGTCCGTGAAGAAGTTGGCATGGTATTTCAATCATTTAATCTTTTTCCCCACAAAACTGTTAAAGAAAATGTCAATCTGGCACAAAAAGTTGTAAGAAAAAAGTCCAAAAAAGATGCAGAAAAGAAAACTATGGAGCTGCTTGAAAAAGTTGGTATTACTGAAAAAGCAGAGATGTTTCCGGCACAGCTTTCAGGTGGACAACAGCAACGTGTGGCTATTGCACGAGCTTTGGCAATGCATCCAAAAATAATGCTTTTTGATGAGCCAACATCAGCTCTTGATCCGGAAATGATCGGAGAAGTGCTTGATGTTATGAAATCATTGGCAAAAGAGGGTATGACCATGGTTGTTGTCACCCACGAAATGGGATTTGCTAAAGAAGTTGCAAATCGTGTGATTTTCATGGATCAAGGAGCTATAGTTGAAGAGGGTACTCCTGAACATTTCTTTAAAAATCCGATTCATGATCGTACTAAGTTGTTTTTAAGTCAGATTCTCTAAGATACTAAACAAAATAGTGCAATATTGTTATAAAAAACAATATCGCACTATTTTTTTTAGAAGCATTTAATTTTAACAAAAAGAAGCTTTATTGGAAACTATGTTTTGTGCGGCTGATAAGAACACAAGGGTTCCTCATCAAGGTAGGACCCTGTGGCCTCATAGGCTCTGGCTCTGCACCCCCCGCATACTTTGGTAAATTCGCAAATACCACATTTGCCTTCGAGATTTGAAAAATCTCTTAATTTTTTGAAGACTTCTGAGTTTTCCCAAATTTCATTAAAAGGTTGTTTTGTTACATCACCACAATCAACGTCAAGAAAGCCGCAGGTTTGAACTCTGCCAACATGGGAAACAAAGCAAAAACCGGTACCTGCTAAACATCCCCGTGTTACTGCATCAAGACCATGGGTTTCAAAAGTGACCTTTTTACCATCTTCTTTTGCGCGTTGTCTTAAAATTCTGTAATAATGAGGAGCACAAGTTGCCTTTAATTGCAGAGTGGTTTTTTCTCTTTGATTATAGAACCAGTTCAGTGTTTCTTCGTATTGTTTTGCATCGATAGCGCTGTCAACAATATATTTTCCTCTTCCAGTGGGAACTAGAAGGAATATATGATGGGCAACTGCACCAAGTTTTTCTGCCAATTTAAGAATTTTTGGAATCTCATCAAGATTGGTCTTTGTAATTGTTGTATTAATCTGAAATTCAATACCAGCTTCTTTAGCTATTTCAATCCCTCTTAAGGAACCTTCAAAAGCCTTATCAAGGCCCCTGAAATTGTCATGGATTTGCGGTGTTGAACCATCCAGGCTGACACTAATTCTTTTTATGCCTGATTCTTTCATTTTTTTTGCATTTTTTTTGGTGATTAAAGTGCCATTGGGTGCCATTACCATTCTTAAGCCAATTTTTGTACCATAGGAGGCAATATCAAAGATATCATCCCTTAAAAGAGGTTCTCCTCCTGTCAAAATTATTATTGGCTGTCCTGTTGTTCGTATTTCATCAAGAAGTTTGAAACTTGCTTTAGTATCAAGCTCATTATCATATGGATGATCTTCAGCAACAGCTCTACAATGCTTGCAGGAAAGGTTACATCGTCTTGTAACTTCCCAGGCAACAAGGCGAAGAGTATTGGATTTTTTTGCATGGGTATGGGCATGGGGATGATTCATATTATTATAAACTCCAGCATAAAAAATTTAATAGATAGTTCAGTTATTTAATTGTCTTGCAACATCAATGGCCGAGTAGGTTAAAATTAAATCCGCACCTGCTCTTTTTATGGAGAGAAGTACTTCCATAATAATTTCATTGGCATCCACCCATCCCATCATTTCTCCAGCTTTCATAATTGAATATTCACCGCTGACATTATAAGCAGCAATTGGCAGGTCGATTTCTTCTTTTAAGCGGTAGATAATATCAAGATAGGACAGGGCTGGTTTTACCATGATTATGTCAGCACCTTCTTCAATGTCCATGGCTGCTTCTCTGATGGCTTCAATTGCATTTGCAGGATCCATTTGATAGGTTTTTCTGTCACCAAATTGGGGTGCTGATTCTGCTGCCTGTCTGAATGGTCCATAAAATGCCGAGCTATATTTAACAGCATAGGACATTATTGGAATGTTTGAAAATCCTTCTTCATCAAGGGTCTGCCTGATTTCTCCAACTCTGCCATCCATCATGTCAGAAGGCGCTACCATATCTGCGCCGGCTTTTGTATGGGAGAGGGCAGTTCTTGCAAGAAGATCTAAAGACGCATCATTGTCAACAATGCCTTTATCAATTACTCCACAATGTCCGTGATCTGTATATCCGCAAAGACACACATCTGTAATAATAGTTATTTCAGGGACATTATCTTTGATAGCTTTGATAGCTTTTTGAACAATACCGTCATGGGCATAGGCTCTTGTGGCAAGAGGGTCTTTTTTATCAGGAACACCAAATAGTATGACAGCAAGGATACCTGTATTATGAGCTTGTTTGACTGTTTTAACAATATTATCGCAGGAAAGTTGGAAATGTCCTGGCATGGATTCAATTGGTTTTTTAACAGATTTGCCTTCTACTGCAAAGAGAGGAAGAATAAGGTCATCAGAGGAGAGCTTTGTTTCCCGGATCATTTTTCTTAAATTTTCTGTGGCTCTTAATCTTCTTGCCCTGAAATCAGGGAAAAGCATTGTTTAAGTCTCCTTTTTTATTTCTATATCAGTAAGATAACAGGCAGGGTCAGAATCCCATGGATCACCTGCAACAGATTCCCCCCTGGCTCTGAAATTACCGGCACATATATCAAGCCATTTGCATTGAGCACATCTGCCTTTAACATGTTTCTTTTTTTCTTTCATTTTCATTAAAAACTCATTGGAAGGATCAGTCCAGATTTCAGAAAATGGTTTTGATTTGATATTTCCTAAACTTTTTTCTCGCCAAAACTGGTCAGGATGGACTTCACCATCCCAGCTTATACAACCTATACCGCGCCCTGAGTTATTGCCTTCATTCATTTCTAAGAGTTCAAGCACTTCAGCAGCTCTTTTTGGGTTTTCTTTTAAAAGCTTGAGATAAATATAAGGACCATCTGCATGGTTATCTACTGTAAGAACCTCTTTTGGCTTCCCTTGGTCATGGAGCTCTTTTGTTCTTGTTAAAATGAGATCCAAAGTTTCTCTGGTTTCTTGATGGGTAAGATCTTCTTTGGCAATTTCAGAACCTCTGCCTGAATAAACAAGATGGTAGAAACAAGCTCTTGGAATTTCCATTTTATCAAGAAGGTCAAAAATTCCAGGAATATCAGCAACATTTCTTTTGTTGATAGTAAACCTTAATCCAACCTTGATTCCTACAGCCTGGCAGTTTTTAACGGCATCCATTGCCTTTTTATAGGCATTATTAACACCTCTGAACTTATTGTGTGTATCTTCAAGCCCATCAATACTGATACCAACGTAGGAAAGCCCGATTTTTTTTAAAGTTTCAGCTTTATCTTTGGTAATCAATGTTCCATTTGTCGAAATTACAGCTCTCATACCTTTTTTTACTGCATATTCAGCATATTCAACAAGGCGTGGATGGATAAGGGGCTCTCCTCCGGAAAACAGAAGAACTGGTACTCCAAATGCAGCAAGGTCATCTATCATTTTCAAAGATTGCTCATGGGATAGTTCGTTTTCATAGTCTTTGTCTTCAGATCTTGCATAACAATGAACACATTTTAAGTTACATTTCCTTGTCATATTCCAAACTACCACTGGTTTTTTATCTTTTGAAAACTGCAAGAGGTGCGATGGGAGCTGGTTAGATAGCCGTGAATATCTTAAGGTATCAGACGGTTCAACTGTTGCACAATAAAGTTTTGAAATTCCAATCATGATTTTTAGGGTATCTCTTTTTTAATAAGGTTATTAAGAAATGTTTCATGGTTATTCAGGGAATATTCAGTCAAAAAGAATCTTCTTTTTCCTGTTTTTTCTCTGATAAGGTTCAGTCCGTCATAAAATTTTTCATAAATCTCGGCAATGATTTCTTCACTGTTTGCATCATGGTTAATAAATTGCTCAATGAGAAAATCAACAGCATCTTCTTCAAAAATAATATTTAGATCAAAACTGTTAAATATATCAACCTCAACCTGCTTTACTTTTTCGTGGAAAGATTTTACTTTGTCAACAGCATCACCAATTTCAGAGACATTGCTACAGAAATATTTTGCTACAAGTTCAGAGCGATATTTTGAAAGTGTTAAGCCATGCTTTAATGATAAATCCTTCCAGTTGTTTATTATGTATTCAGTTATATAATTTTCATAGGATGCTTTTGCATGAATGAATATTTTATTAAGTGTAGTTTTAGATTTTTGTGAAAGTACTTCTTTTAAAGATTTTTCAGGATCATTCAGTACTTGTTCGGTTATTGCAAGTTGTTTAATATTAGTTGAAGGAAGTTTTTCTTCAAATGATAGGAGAGCATCTTCTACAACACTTACAAGCCCTCTTGCACCTGTGTTTTCAAGGTGAGCTCTTTTGGCAAGGATTTTTAGAGCATTATCAGTAAAAATCAATTTGATACCATAGGATGCGAAATCCAGCCTTTTTCCTAATACTACAGGGTTGTTTGGCATTTTTAAAATTGAAAAAAGATCATCTTCTGTAAGTGTATCAAGAACACATCTTATAGGCAGCCGGCCAATGAATTCAGATTCAAAACCGAATTTCACAAGATCTTCGGCTTTTACTTTTTTAAAAATTTCAGAATCGTTTTTATTTTTAATAAGATCTGCTCCAAATCCAATAGGATTTTTCGATATCCTTTCTTTTATTACGTCAGTAAGCTCAGTAAATGCACCACTGACAATAAAGAGAATATTGCCTGTGTTGACACTCTTTTTGTCACGTTTCCCTGTTTTCTGGTAGCGGTCAAGCTCCTGCATCATTGAAACTGGATCATGGGGAACCTTCAGGTCAACATCTGTTTCTTCCATTGGTTTGAGAAGTGCCCTCTGAACACCGCTTCTCGAAACCTGTGATCCAATGACATTGCTGCTTGAAGCAATTTTATCAATTTCATCAATATAGATGATTCCGCATTGAGCAAGTTCAATATCATTATCAGCTTCTTTTACAAGGTCACGAACAAGATCCTCAACATCGCCACCAACATATCCTGTTTCGGAAAATTTTGTGGCGTCAGCTTTTACAAAAGGTACACCAAGTTTTTTAGCAATCAGTTTAATGATATATGTTTTCCCAATACCTGTAGGACCAAGCATGAGAATGTTGGACTTTATATTCCCAGTAATTTGTGTGTAAAAGTCGTTATTTTCTTCAGAATATTTAATTCTGTTAAAATGAGTGCAGATTTTTGTTGAAAGCACTGATTTTGCTTTATCCTGTTTTACAATATATTGGTCAAGATAAGATATAAGATCCTGGGGCAGAATATTAAAATCTATAAGCTTTTTTTTACTTTTAGTTTTAGGTGTATCACCGCTTCCACCTTTATCTTTTTCAGGAGATAGGGGAGGGGAGATAATTCTAACGTTCCCACCGAATTTTTTGTTCAGAAATTCACCTAACTCTTTCTCGATTTTTTTTGGATCTGGGGTCGTATTTTCGTTTAATTCTTTCATGACTAATAAATATAATACTGTTAAGTTTTAATTCAAGATGAATCAGAAGATTTTTTTTCTTTTGCTTTAAATAACATACATTTTTCCCCGGACATTTTAAATACAATAGTAGATGGTATCTGCTTTCCTTTAAAGTTCATGGCATGGCAACCATAAGGGTGTTCAGTCTCCCATGTTATGAAAAAGTGATGGCAATAATGACATCTGATATTTTTATTTTTGTTCATTAATATAAATTTTAATAATTATTTAACAATAATTCAATTATTTTTTTTTGAACCTTTTCGAATATTTCAAAAACATTATTTATTCCACTATCAAAACAGTTAACACGCTTTTTAGTCGCTCATTTTTTAGTAGGCAACAAAAGCGGTTTTATTCTATGTAAGAACAACAGTAGTCAGTAAGGCTTTTAACGTTTAGGCTAAATTTAGATTTGGCAGGCACTTCAAATACCGTTCCACCTTTAATTTTTTTCCATCCTTCTGAGACTGTTATTAAGACTTCAAGATCTCCAGAAATAATTTCCATAATTTCTTTATCATCAGTATTGAATTCATATTCCCCAGGAAGCATTATTCCAAGGGTCTTTCGGGAACCATCAGGAAAAAGTACTGTACGGCTGGTGACTTTTCCATCAAAGTAAATACTTGCTTTTTTAATTATTGTAACATCTTTGAATTCTGACATGAATTTCTCCTATATATTAGTAAATTTTTTAACATAATACCTATCATAAAAGCATGATGGATTTATTTTAGTTAACTGTTTTCATTTGTTAAATTCCCTTTATCATCTGTAAGCAAGGCGTGTCTTCACTCCACAATTTCGGGAAGTCTTCTAAAGGCAAGAAACCCAATGAAAGATAAAATTGCATTATTTTTTCAAAATTTAAATCACCAGCTTTAGGACTAAGTGTTTTGACTTGCACATATTTCACAGATTTCTCTTTTAGCTTTTGTTCGATAAATTGATATAACTTTGTGCCTATACCTCTACCATGAAATCCAGATTTAACAGCAAGAACATAAAGTTCCACAGAATGTTTATTGTGGGATTTAACTGAGAAGAACCCTATGAGTTCATCCTTAAACCATGCAGTGAAAGTATCTAAGTTATCAATATTTTTTATATACTCAAGTAACGACTTTTCACGGCCGAACCAGTCAGGAACCGTAAGTAACACAGTTTCACACTCTTTACCCATCTTTTTTCTTGCTTCATGAAATTCTACTTCTTGCACAATATTCCTTTTGGGCATTTAACACTGAAAACACCGATTTTATAAGGATCAATTTTTCATGCTATCTCTGTGTTTTATAATTTGAGGCTTCAGGAATGTCAATCTAAAAAATTGTTTTAATAAGTGTAAATGTCATAAAGAGACAATCATCCAAGGGCTGCAATTTGCTGCATGCTTTCTTTAAAATAAGAATTTTGGCTATAGTATCAAGCTAAGGTCTACGCAAGGTCAAAAAAAAAGCCGTGTACAAATAATATTGTACACGGCTTAGATATATTTATGGTGCCGAAGGGGAGATTTGAACTCCCACGGGTTGCCCCACACGCCCCTCAAGCGTGCGTGTCTACCAGTTCCACCACTTCGGCAAATTCTTATTCAGAAGTTTTGTTGTTGTCTGCTTCTTTTTCAGCACCAGTATTTTGTTCAACACTGATCTGATTATCAATCATTACCGAAGTTGTGTTTTTATGTACTGACCTATATGCAAGAGTCAACGATGTAAGCATGAAAATTATTGCAACTCCTGTGGTGATCTTTGTAAGAATTGATGCAGGTCCTGTTGGGCCAAAAAGTGCCTGACCTCCACCACCACCAAATGCTGATCCCATTGCTGCTCCTTTTCCGCCCTGAAAAAGAACTATCAGCACTAAAAGCACACAAACAAATATATGTAATACTAAAATTATTCCTGTCATTGATTAGTTTTTAACTACTAAAACCTATTATTTTTATAAATTTATCAGGGTCAAGACTTGCACCGCCAACCAGTGCACCATCTACATCTTCTATGGCCATAAGTTCCTTAACATTGTCAGGTTTAACTGAACCGCCATATAAAATCCTGATTTTTAAAGCAAAATCGCGTGAAAACAATTGACTAATTAATGAACGTAAATATTTATGAATTTCATCAACCTGATCAACACTTGCTGTTTTGCCAGTTCCAATTGCCCATATGGGCTCATATGCTAAAACCAATGAACTCAATGAATCAGGATCATCGGAAACAAAGTCTTTTAACCCATTTTTTACCTGTTTGTCAAGTATTGCAAAGGTATTTTTTTCATTTCGTTCTTTTTCACTTTCACCAATACACATGATTGGTATAAGGTCTACTTTTGTCGCAGCTTTAATTTTTTTGAAAACTGATTCATCAGTTTCACCAAAAAATTGCCTTCTTTCAGAATGCCCAATTAAGACATACTCAGCTCCGGTATCTTTTATCATTTCAGCGGAAACTTCACCGGTAAAGGCTCCTTCTTGTTCAAAATATAGATTTTGTGCCCCAACTTTTACGTTGGTACCCAAAAGTTTTTGTGTAACCAAGGGTAAAGAAAGATGTGTTGGTGCTATCATTATATCAGTTGAAGTTATGTTCTGAGTAAGGTTTGCAAGTTTTTCTGCAGTTGAAACAGCTTCAGAACCTGTTTTAAACATTTTCCAATTGCCTGCAATTAAAGGAATTCTATTCATTTTCTATCCTTATAGTAATTTGCCAACCATTACTGCAAGGTCAACCATTCTTGCAGAGTATCCAGCTTCATTATCATACCATGAATAAATTTTAACCAGGTTACCTATAACATCAGTACAATCTGCATCAACAATAGAGGAAAGAGGGCTGCCGTTAAAGTCAATTGATACAAGTGGCAACTCAGAAAAGCCCAATATTCCTGAAAGTTCATTTTCAGAAGCTGTTTTAAGGACATTGTTTATATCTTGTTTTGATAAGCCATCTTTCTTAACTACTGCAACAAGATCTACTAAAGATACATTAGGAGTAGGTACACGAACAGAAAGACCATTGAGTTTTCCCTGAAGTTCAGGAAGAACAAGCCCTACTGCTTTTGCAGCGCCTGTGGTTGTAGGAATCATAGAAAGCGCAGCTGCTCTGGCACGCCTTAAATCTTTATGGGGAAAATCAAGTATTCTCTGATCTCCGGTATAAGAATGTATTGTAGTTATCATTCCGCATTGTATTTCAAAGTTTTCGTGAAGGACCTTTGCAACAGGTGCAAGACAATTTGTTGTACATGAAGCATTGGAAATAATATGATGGGAAGAAGCATTATATTCTTTCTCATTTACACCCAATACAATTGTAATATCGGGATCTTTTGCTGGAGCTGAAATAATAACTTTTTTTGCTCCGGCTTTTATGTGTTTTGATGCACCCTCTTTATCTCTGAAAATACCTGTACATTCTGCAACAATATCAACGCCAGCCTTTTCCCATGGTATATCTGAAGGATCTTTTTTAGCTGACACACTAATATTCTTTCCATCAACATCAATACTTGCATCAGAGCTTGAAACTGGCAGGTTTAGTTGTCCATGAACTGAATCATATTTAAGAAGATGGGCAATCGTTTTAGTATCAGTAAGATCATTTATTGCAACGACTTCAACATCTGGGTTGTTAAGAGTTGCCCTAAAAACGAGTCTTCCTATTCGCCCAAAGCCATTTATTCCAACCTTAATACTCATTTTTTCCCTCCATAATTAATATATAGTTCAAATTATTCTCTTTTTTTCCCATTCAGGATTCCGCTTGCAAGGGAAATACTTTTTTTGCCATGTTCAATAAGAATTGAAGTCATTTTTTTCAATGGCTCAGATTTATCTCTTATTGTAACCGCCTTTAAAAGCAAGGGAAGATTTAATCCGGAAATTACTTCAATCACTCCCTCTTCTAAGAAAGAATAGCTGATGTTAGATGGTGTTCCACCAAACATATCAGTAAAAATAATTACTCCCTTGTCAGATTTAACTTTTTTAATTCCCTGTTTTATCTTTTTTTTTAAAATTTCAGGATCTTCATTGGGTATAACTGAAACAGATAAAACATTTTCAATTTTTTTGTCTAGGATAAATTCAACTGTTTCGGCAAGGATTTTGCCAAAGTTGCCATGGGTAACTGTTAATATTCCTGTCATATTGATTTTACATCCCTGTCTATATCTCTATGGATTATGCCTGGTTTGAGCTTCTTTGAATTAATGTGTTCAAACATTTCTCTAGCAATTACCACACTTCGGTGTCTGCCTCCGGTGCATCCAACTGCGATTGTTAAATAAGCTTTATTTTCTTTTCTGTAAAGAGGTAAAAGAAAATCAAGGATATCAAAATACTTTTTCAGAAATGTTTTTGTTTCATCACAAGATAGAACAAATTTTTTTACATCCTTTGATTCTCCATCCTGATCTTTTAATTGGGGTACAAAAAATGGGTTTGGCAAAAACCGCATATCAATCACTATATCAGCATCATGCGGCATGCCGTATTTGTAGCCAAAAGAAATAATATTGATTTTCATAAGATTTTTATTTTTAATCCCAGAGTGAACAATATCGAGAATTTTTGATTTTAGTTTATGCACGTTAAAATCTGTAGTATCAATTACTATATCTGAATTATTTTCAAGAGATGCCATCATTTCTTTTTCAGCTTTGATACTCTCCATGAGACTCTTGTGATGAGATATAGGATGATGACGCCGCGTTTGGCTAAATCGGTTGAGAAGGGTGTCTTCATCTGCTTTAAGAAATATAGTCTTGGGGAAAAGTCCTTTTTTTTCTAATAGGCTAATTCCAGAAGAATAGTTAGGTAAAAAATTTCTGGCGCGTACATCCATCACAAAAACAAATTCCTTAATGTCGGGATCTTCTTTTACAGGAAGATCAAAAAGTTTAGGTACAAGTTCCATAGGCATATTGTCAACACAGTAGAAGCCTGCATCTTCAAACGCACTTAGGGCTGTACTTTTTCCTGAACCGGAAAGTCCGGTTATGATAAAAATTTTCTGATTTTTCATCTAAAAATTTTCATCTGCTTCCTGAATAATCTCTAATACTTCCTGTGTTGATTTAGCATTGCTCAAGTTTGTTTTGAACTGTTTATTCTTCAGAAGTTTTGAGATTTGTGCCAGAACCTTAAGATGCCCTCCTGTTGAGTTTTCAGGAGTTAATAAAAGGAAAAAAATATTTACTGGTTTGTCATCTATAGCGTCATATTCAATTCCCTGTTCACTTGATCCAAAACCCATAATGATCGAATCAATTGAACTGAGCCTGCCATGGGGGATTGCTATCCCATCACCTATGCCTGTACTGCCAAGTTGTTCACGTTCAAGCAGGACTTTTGCTACGTCAGCATTTTCAGCAGAGGTAGTGTTGGCAACAGCCTGGGCAAGTTCGTCAATAACTCCTTTTTTATCCCGTGATTTCATATTCGGGATTATTCTTTCAGTAGAAAGAAAATCTAAAATTTTCATGAACTAAATATCCTTAACTAAAGTCTACTCTCATTCTATATGGGCTGTATTACTCCCATTCTACCATTTTTCCGTTTATAAATTACATTTAAACGCTCAGTCCGAGCATTATTGAATACAAAAAAATTATTTTTTCCAGAGTCTAATATAATAGCTGCATCATCAATATCCATTGGTTTTGTGTCAATTTTTTTTATAATGATATTATCAGTATTGCCTGAATTTTCAAGGTTTGAATTTGAATATGGTGAATTTTCTACATAACTCACATTATTTTTAATGCTTTTTTTCTTTCCTGACATGTGTTTTTTGGTTTTTTCTTTATTCTTTTTTATTTGAATTTTTAGCTTATCTATTAGTGTATCAACCGAGGAATATAAGCTTTCAGATTCCTCTTTTACATGAATCTTTAATTTGTCACACACAAGTGTTATCTCAGCAATATGTCTAATTTTTTCAACTGAGAGTACTACATTCGCTTCTGCCGGGGTGTCAAGCATTTTGTCAAAACGGTTTAGCTTTTTTTGAATGTAAGCCTTTAGTGAATCGGAGGGGTCAATTTTCTTAAAAGTTACTGTAGTTTGCATAGTGCCTCCCTAAAGTTGTTTACGTTTATTTGATGGAAGAATTTTAAGCACCTTCCTATATTTAGCCACGGTTCTTCTGGCAATATTAACATTTGCTTTTTTAAGAACCATAGCAATTTTTTCATCACTTAACGGATGGTCAGGATCTTCATTTTTAACAAGAAGTTGTATTTTTACTTTAACACTCTCAGATGCAAGTTCTCCATCACCTGATTGTCGTTTAATAGCACTGTTGAAAAAATATTTTAATTCAAACAGTCCCTGGGGGGTGTAGGCATATTTATTTGTTGTAACTCTGCTTATTGTCGATTCGTGCATTTCAATATCTAAAGCAACATCTTTTAATATCAGAGGCTTTAAATATGCAATACCTTTATTAAAAAATTCTTGTTGGAATTTGATAATGCTTTCCATTACAAGGTATATGGTTTTCTGGCGCTGATGGATACTTTTTATCAGCCATGATGCTGATTGCATTTTTTCATTTAAATAATTTTTTGTATCTTTAGGTAATTTTTTGTTTTTTGCAACAGCATCTTTGTAAAATCTGTTTATCTGGAGCTTAGGAAGTCCATCATCATTTAAAACAATTTTGTAGCCATTTTCATCTTTATAAACAAAAATATCAGGGGTAATGTATGATGACTCATCCGGGGAAAAAATTCTTCCTGGTTTTGGTTCTAAGTATTGTATGACTTTAACAGCTGCCCTGATATCATCATGGGATATCTTTAAATCTTTTGCAATAGCCTTGATATTCCGATTTTCAAGATTTTTCAAATGATCAGTGATAATTCTTTTAATGATATTATTTTCTATGCCAAGGTATTTTATTTGAGCTAACAGGCACTCACTAATATCTCTGGCACAAACTCCGGAAGGGTCAAATCCCTGTATTGTTTTTAATACTTTTTTAACACTTTCAATATTAAAGTTTCCGATCTGTACTATTTCATCTATAGTAGAACGAAAATATCCATCAATATCAAGGTTGCCAATAATCATATATCCGATTTCTTCTTCTGTTTTGTTTAGCCCAGAAAGCATTAATTGCCAGCGAAGGTGTTCTTCAAGGGTTTTTTCTCTGCTTGTAAAAGCCTCATAATTAGTGGATTCACGTGCTTCTCTTTCAACGTGGACTCTTCCTGTGGAATTATATTCATTGATGTAACTTTCCCAGTCTGTATCACTGCTGACTTTTTCTTCTATAGTTACTTCTTTTGTATTTTCTTCTTTTATATCAGACACTTCTTTGTCAGGATTATTTGCTTGATCACCAGAATCGATTTGCTGTTCAACTTCTTCAATAGCAGGGTTTTCTTTCATTTCTTCCTGGATCATTTCAACCAGTTCAAGTCGTGAAAGCTGAAGTAATTTAATTGCTTGCTGCAACTGTGGTGTCATAACAAGCTGTTGAGTCAGAGTAAGGTTCTGTTGTAATCCAAATTCCATATTAAAGTCTGAAATTATCTCCTAAGTATTTTTCTTTTGCAATTTTACTTGATGTAATTTTTTCAGGGTCTCCTGTTTCAATAACCTTACCCTGGCTCATTATATAGGCAAAATCACAGACACCCAAAGTCTCCCTCACATTGTGATCAGAAATAAGGACCCCAATTTTTTTTTGGGTAAGCTGGGATATAATTTTCTGGATATCAATTACAGCAAGAGGGTCAATGCCGGCAAACGGTTCGTCTAAGAGTATGAACATTGGATCTGTGGCAAGAACTCTTGAAATTTCAAGCCTTCTTCGCTCCCCTCCGGAAAGTGAATTGGCTTTTTGGTCTTTTAAATAACTAATTCCAAGTTCGTTCATAATTTTCTCAGCCTTGTTGTTGATTTTCTTTGTATCTTTATAAATAACCTCAAGTATTGCAGTGATATTCTGCTTAACTGTAAGCTTTTTAAAGGTTGATGGTTCCTGGGGGAGATACCCTATGCCTTTTCTTGCTCTAATATACATGGGATGTTCTGTGATGTTCTCATCATTAAGAAAAACGCTCCCTCCATCAGGCTTGATTAAACCTACAGCCATATAAAATGTTGTTGTTTTACCTGCTCCATTAGGTCCAAGAAGTCCGGTTACACTCCCTTTTTTGACTTTAATGTTAACATTATTAACAACTTTTTTACCATTATATGTTTTTTTAAGACCTTTTAATATTAAGTCAGTCATTCTTTTTTGTTTTCATTGTCTGGAATAAATACTGCGTTAACTCCACCTTCAATAGTAATTCTGCCATCTTGTTGAAAAAGTGTAATTTTTTCCCCGGTTACAGAGTTCCCATCTGTAATCACTTTTGGATTATTTTCAGTAAGTACAAGAACTTCATTTTTATATGTGTAGACTGCTTTTCCAGCAAAGGCTTTTCTTTTTCCTGAAAAGTATTTCACATTTCCTGTGGCAACAATCTTTTCTATCTTATTTTTCTCTTCAGTATTTTTTTCAGTCTCTTTAATGAAAAACATAGTAATACTATCAGCATGGATTATGGAGTCGTCTCTTGTAACAACAACATTGCCTTTAAACTTAACGGTTGAAGCTATTTTATTGGCGAGCATGCTGTCTGAGGTCACATTCAAAGGTGAGTTGCTCTTTGTATTGTTTTTAGCAGACAAAGGTATGATGCTTACAAAAAAAGTGAGCAGAAAAAATGGAATTAAAAAAAACAGTGCTCGGGATTTTTTATAATTTGTAATCTGTTTCAAAAAATTTACCTTTAATATTTCCTTCTAATTTAAGGCTGGAATCCTTTAAATCTGCAACCAATGAATCTGCTTGAATAATTGAAGTACCTTTTGTAATTATAACCTGTCCATCGGAATATATTATATGACTTTTTTTTTTATAATGCAACTTGTCAGTTTTAAGGAAGGCATCTTCAAATTTAATAATAACCTTGTCTGCGAGTTCTATATCATTTGTTTTTGTGTTAAACCGTCCGTTGTGTGCAGTTATTTGCACTTCAGTATTATCTTCAGTAAAAATAATGAGTGAAACATCTTTTAACAGAGCTAAATTTTCAGCATTTATTATTTTGGCAGATGCAGCTTTCAGTGCCCACTCTTTAATGCCATCGGTTTTGGAAATATGTTTAAAATTGTTGAGCAGAATATCAGCTGAGGAATCAATATCGATATTTTTAAAAGAAGGGTTTATAAGTATTCTGGTTTTAAAAAAAACAAGGGTGCCAACTAATAATAAAATTATTACAAGAATGCTGATAAGCGGAAGCTTTAGTTTGCCAGGGGAAATATTTTTAAAATTCATGACATGTATTTATCAATTATTGTTTCCCATTTGTCTTTTGCTTTTAAAATTTCATCACAAATTTCTCTGACAGAACCTTCACCACCTTTTTGTACAGTTACTATATCAGCATATTTTTGAATATAGGCAGGGGCATCAGCTGGGCATATGGAGAGCCCAGACAGTTTCATTACGCCAAGATCCAGAATATCATCTCCGGCAAAAGCAGTTTGCTTAGCAGATATTTTTGTTTTTTTAAGTATTGTATTAAAAGCTTTCACTTTATCTGTTATGCCATCGAACAAAAGTTCTATGCCAAGGTTCCTACATCTGTGGGTCAGTGCAGCAGATTTTCTTCCTGTAATTATTCCAACTTTGATTCCACAATCCATAAGGAGCCTTATTCCTAAGCCATCTTTTGAATTAAAACTTTTAATTTCTTTTCCATTATCTGTATAAGTGATCTTGCCATCAGTCAAAACACCGTCGACATCAAGAAGTAGAAGCTTAATGGTTGCAAGTTTTTCTTTATTCATGAATTTGTTCCCTAAAACATTGCCTCTCTTATATTCTGAAGCATGATTAATAATTCTTTGACATTATTTAATTTAATGGAATTTGGACCGTCACACTTAGCATTATCTGGATCAGGATGTGTTTCAATGAACAATCCATCAGCACCTGCTGCAATGGCAGCTCTTGAAAGTACAGGTACAAATTTTCGATTGCCAGTTGATGAATTTATTCCTGCTCCTGGAAGTTGAACGCTATGGGTGGCATCAAAAATCACTGGAACTCCCATGTTTCTAACAATATCAATGGATCTGAAATCAACAACAAGGTTGTTATATCCAAAAGTTGTTCCTCTTTCAGTGATACTGATACTATCGCTTCCTGATTCTTTGGCCTTGTTAATGATATTTTTACATTCATAGGGAGAAAGGAATTGTCCTTTTTTAATATTTACCGGTTTAGTGGTTTTACACGCAGCTGAGATAAGGTCAGTTTGCCTGCATAAAAATGCAGGGATTTGAATAATATCAAGTACTTTTGATGCTTTTTCAGCCTGCTCAGGCAAGTGTATGTCTGAAATTATTTTAATATCAAGTTCTTGTTTTATTTTTTTTAAAATATCCATGCCATCAGAAAATCCAGGCCCCCTAAATGATTGCATGGAGGTCCTGTTTGCTTTATCAAAAGAAGCTTTAAAAATTAATGGGATGTTAAGTTCTCGTGTGATTTTTTTCAAAGTTTTGGCTGTGTTAAATGTAGTATTATAGTCTTCAATAACACAGGGACCTGCAATTAACAGAAAAGGGTGGGGATTGATCCCTAGAGATTTGAAAAAAGTATTGCTCATTTATGTAATATCTCCAAATTAAAAGATTATTTTTATGAAATTATATTTTTAAGAGCGCAAAAAGTCAATAATATAAAACTTCTTGATAAGTTTGCGTTAAATTGATAAATTAGTTGAATTTGTTAAAATGATGTAGATATGTAGAAAATTAGGAGTTGTTGATGAGGAAAGTTCTTTTTGTTTTTATTATTATATTTGTTATACTTCCTGGTGGATGGTTTCTTGTTAAAGGCTTTGAAGGGAAAAAGCCGATAATTAAAGCTGAGCTTCCTTCACGCTATCTAAAAAAAACATATGAAATGTCACTTTCGGTATCAGATGTTGGAAAAGGACTTAAAAATGTAAGAGTTTCTATTTTAAAACAAAACAAGGAAACAATCCTTCTGTTAAAAAGATACCCCAATCCTGGTATTATGGGCACTGGCGTATTTACTGATTCTTTTAAAATTCCTGTAAAATTTGAAGATTCGAACATATCAGACGGCGAAGCGATAATTATCATACATGTTTCTGATTATTCGTTTAAAGGATTGAATAAAGGCAATTTCGCTTACAAGGAAGAAAAAATTATTATTGATTCTATCCCTCCAAAAATTGAAATTTTATCAAAAAAGCATAATATAAAAAAGGGAGGCGCAGGCCTTGTAATATACAGATTGTTTGAAAAAGATGTTAAAAGTGGTGTTATGATAGATGAAAATTTTTTTACGGGTTATTCAGGAATGTTTTCAGATGGTGATGTTTATGCAGCTTTTGTTGGTCTTGACCATAATCAGGGGCAGGGTTCAATGATTGCCGTTGTTGCAGAGGACAAGGCAGGAAACCTGGCAAAAAAAGGATTCCAATACTACATTGGCAATAGAACTTTTAAAACGGATACAATGGATATCTCTCAAACTTTCCTTGATAAAAAAATTCCAGGCTTTATTCTGCCAAAAGAGTCAATAGAAGCAAACAATAATTACTCTAAGAAATCTTTACTTAAAAAATTTATATTTATAAATTCAAACATAAGAAAAAAAAATTATGGCAGCATATTAAGCAAGTCTTTGGAAACTGAAAATAAAGTAATGTGGAAAGGAAAATTTTTAAGACTTCCCGGTTCTGAAAAACAAGCAGGCTTTGGAGACAAGAGAATTTATAAACACAAAGGGAAGGAGATTGGCAGAGCTGTTCATCTTGGAATTGATCTTGCCTCGATAAAAAAAACCAGAGTTTTTGCTGCCAATGCAGGCACAGTGTTAGCCTCGATGGATATTGGTATATTTGGTAACTCTGTTATTATAGATCATGGCTTTGGACTATGTACATTATACTCACATCTTTCAAGTTTTTCAGTTAAGAAAGGTGATAAAGTTAAGAAGGGTGATTATATCGGCAGAACAGGTGTAACAGGGCTTGCTTGTGGAGATCATCTCCATTTTGGTGTTTTTGTTAATAATATTTTTGTAAACCCTCTGGAGTGGTGGGATCAAGCATGGCTTGACAATAACATTATTTCTAAAATTAATAGAATAAGAGAACAATTAAAATAGAATGATTGCTAACTTTTACAGGTAATTTGTATGGTTCAATTTAAAGTAAACAAGACTTATAAAGAGATTAATAAAAAAATTGCTGCAGGTGAGGCTGTTGTTGTAACTGCAGAAGAGATAATTGGTATGGTACAAAAGGATGGTCCAATAAAAACTGCTCAAAAGGTTGATGTCGTTACAACCGGGACTTTTGCCCCCATGTGCTCGTCTGGTGTTTTTATCAACATAGGCCAGTCAAATCCAACAATCAGAACAACTAAAACATGGTTTAATGACGTGCCTGCTTATTCTGGGATTGCTGCTGTTGACTGTTATCTTGGTGCTACCCAGACAAGTGATGATGACCCTTTAAATAAAAGATATCCCGGAGGGTTTGAATATGGTGGCGGACATGTAATCCAGGATTTGGTTGCCGGTAAAAAGATAACTATAAGAGCAGAGAGTTATGGAACTGATTGTTACCCAAACAGAAAAATTGAAAAAGTCGTTACCTTAAAAGATCTTGTAAATGCTACTCTTTGTAATCCAAGAAATGCTTATCAAAATTATAATTGCGCCATAAACAGATCTGACAAAATAAAGTATACGTATATGGGAACATTAAAGCCTGAAATGGGCAATGCAAATTATTCAACTTCAGGCGAGTTGAGCCCGCTTTTTAATGATCCATACCTTAAAACAATTGGATTGGGCACAAGGATATTTTTAGGAGGAGCCCAGGGTTTTGTAACATGGAGCGGAACCCAACATAAAAAAGAAGTTGACAGAACATTAGATGGCGTGCCATTAACTCCTGCAGCAACTTTATTTGTAACAGGAGATTTAAAAGAAATGTCCCCGGAATGGCTTGTTGGTCAAAGTATAAGAGGATATGGAGTTTCTCTCAGTGTAGGCTTTGGAGTACCAATTCCGATTTTAAATGAAGAAATTGTAAAGTATACTGCTGTATCTGATGAAAATCTTTTTACTCAGGTTTTGGATTATGGCTTTGATTATCAATCTGGCAATGCAAAAAGTTTTGGTCAGGTAAGCTATGCTGAACTTAAAAGCGGAACAATAACAATAAAAGGGGAAAAAATACCCACTGTTCCACTTTCAAGTATGGTGAAAGCAAGAAAAATTGCAGATAAATTAAAAACATGGATTCAAAAAGGAAAATTTTTCTTAGGAGAACCTCAAAAGTTTTTTTAATAAAGCATCAAATTAATTTTTTATAAAGGTGAAAGTTAAAGTGAATATTAGTAAACTTAGAGAAAATTTAGAAGTTATTGTTATTGCTGTTGTGATAGCGTTGTTTATAAGAACTTTTGTTGTCCAGGCATATAAAATCCCATCAGGATCTATGAAAGACACGCTTTTAATAGGAGACCATCTTCTTGTAAATAAGTTTATTTATGGGGTTAAAATTCCTTTTACAGACGGTAAAACTTTAGTTCCCATAAAAGATCCCAAGCAGGGTGATATAATAGTTTTTAAATTTCCTGAAGACCCTGATAAAGATTTTATTAAAAGAGTTGTTGGGATTGAAGGTGATATTATTGTAATAAAAGATAAGAAATTATATGTTAATGGAGAGCTTAAAGAGTATAAAGAGAATGTCAAATACACTGATCTTTTTATTTACCCACGAAATGATAACAATAGAGATAATTATGGACCAATAACAGTGCCCAAAGATTCACTTTTTGTTATGGGAGATAATAGAGATAACAGCCATGACTCAAGATTCTGGGGCTTTGTTAAATTAAATGAAGTTAAAGGTGAAGCATTGATCATTCACTGGTCATGGAAGCAGGCAGAATTTGGCGTAAGATGGAACAGAATTGGAAATTTGCTTATATAGGGATTATAAATCATGAGATTTGATAAAAAAGATATCCTTGATATTAATTCTCTTTCTAAAGAAGAAATATCCATGATTCTGGATATTGCACAAGGTATGAAGGAGATTTCAGAAAGACCTGTAAAAAAAGTTCCAACCCTTCGAGGTAAGACAATTATTCTTTTTTTTGAAGAACCAAGTACAAGGACTAAGCTCTCTTTTGACACAGCTGCAAAAAGATTATCAGCAGATGTTATATCAATTTCTAAAGCTTCCTCCAGTATAGTAAAGGGCGAGACTCTTATTGATACAGCCAAAAACCTTGATGCAATGAATCCTGATATTATTGTAATGCGCCATTCATCTTCCGGAGCTTCTCATATAATTTCAAAAAGAGTTAAGGCCTCGGTTATCAATGCTGGTGATGGCATTCATGCTCATCCTACTCAGGCTTTACTTGATATGATGAGTGTGCGGGAAAAAAAAGGGGGGATAAAAGGGCTAAAGATTGCAATAATAGGAGATATTGCCCATAGTAGAGTTGCAAGATCTAATATAAGAGGGTTTTCGAAAATGGGAGCCAATGTTAATGTTTTTGCTCCTGAAACAATGATACCTATGGAGGTTGAAAGCCTTGGATGCACTAAAGCTGCTAATGTTGAATCCTGTATTGAAAATGCAGATGTTGTTATGATGCTTCGTATACAAAAAGAGAGACAATCAAATATTCTTTTCCCCACAGAGCGTGAATACGCATCATTGTACGGTTTGAACAAAGAAAGATTACAACTTGCAAAAAATGATGTGATTGTAATGCATCCGGGTCCCATGAACCGAGGAGTTGAAATTGCAAATGATGTTGCAGACGGAAAAAGCTCTTTAATCCTTGATCAGGTTACAAATGGTGTTGCTTTAAGAATGGCACTTTTTTATCTTCTTGCAGGTGGTTCCGGGAATTCAGGAGGTTTAAAAAAATCATGATAAGAATTAAAGGAGCACATGTTGTTGATCCGGGGAATATAAATACAAAAAAAGATATTATAGTAGAAAACGGTCTAATTAAGGATATTATTGAGCCTTCAGTATCAGATAATGATCTTGGTTCTGATATAAAAATAATCAATGCAACCGGAAAAATTCTTTGCCCGGGGTTAATTGATATGCATGTCCATTTAAGAG
>JAGLHT010000042.1 GCA_023143455.1 Desulfobacterales bacterium | reverse complement strand
AGTGCTTGACCGAATATTTACAAAAGTCAAGTAATAAAATTGACCAATTTGCTATTGAGTACTTTCTTTTTTAGTTTCAAGCTCTTCCCATCTTTCATATAAATTATCAGATTTTTCTTTTTGCATTTGTAACTTTGAGCATAAATCAGCAAGTAGTTTGGGATCCCTTGTTAGTTTAGGTTCCAAGATTGATTTTTCAAGTTCTTCAATTTCTGATTCGATTTTATGAATTTTTTCTTCTATATGGTCTAATTCAAATTTATCATTAAATGAAAATTTTATATTAAAATTTTTTTTCACTTGAATTTTTTTCACTTTTTTAGTTTTTTCTTTTTCGTTGTTTAGCTGTTTTTCCTTTAGGATTTGATCATATCCTGCAACAATTTTTGAATTACCATTTCCATCAAGGTATAATATTTGGTCTGATACTTTTTCTAAAAAATATCTATCATGGGAAACTATTACAATAGCACCTTGAAATTCAAGTATGCTTTGTTCAAGTATTTCTAAGGATGGGATGTCAAGATCATTGGCAGGTTCATCAAAAAGTAATAGGTCAGCAGGTTCAAGCATTAATTTTGCTATAAGAATTTTTGCTTTTTCTCCACCTGAAAATCTTTTTATTGGCATATCAAGGTCCTGGGGCGAAAAAAGAAATTTTTTTGCCCAGGTAATAATATGAATGGTCTTGCCTTTATAGGTGACAGAATCTTTACCAGTCGGGCTGATTGCCTGCTTTAAGGTGATTTCCGGGTCAAGGTTCATTCTTTCCTGATCAAGAAAACCTATTTTTAAATTCTCAACCCAATTGATTTGCCCAGAATCAGGTTCTGTTTTCTTTGCGAGTATATTGATAAAGGTTGATTTCCCCGACCCGTTTTCTCCGACAACACCAAGGCAAGAATTTTTCATAAGGTTTAGGGTGACAGAATCAAATATTTTTTGCCCCTTAAAAGATTTTCCTATATTAGAAATGGTAACAAGCCTTTTAGTCTGTCTACCAGTTGCAGTAAAGTCTATATCAACTTTTGTAGTTATTTTATTTCTTATTCTTAATTCTGAAAGCTCTCCTCTTAGTTCCTCAGCCTGATTTATCCTGTATTTTGCTTTTGTTGTTCTTGCTTTTGCTCCTTGTTTAAGCCATTGATCCTCACGTCTCATTTTACTTGAAAGCGAATTTTGTTGTTGTTGTTGGGCATTCATGTAGTTTGTTTTCTCTTTACTGAATTTATTGTAGTCACCATTTACCCTTAGAAAACCATCAGGATATTGTGTGCCAAGCTCCATAATATGATTGCAAACACTATTTAGAAAATAACGGTCATGGGTAACAACAATAAACGAAAACTTTGCGTTTTTTAATAGACCTTCTAACCAGAGAATACCGTTAATATCAAGATGATTTGTTGGTTCATCTAAAAGCAGAAGGTCAGGTTCGGAAGCGACTGCTCTTGTGATTGCAAGGCGTTTTTGTAATCCACCGGAAAGAGATTTGCATTGTTGGTTGGCATCATTAAATTTTCCAGTACCCAAAGCGCGTTTAACAGCTTTTTGAAGTTCTTTTTCTTCATGGATATGCTTTTGAATCTCAATACAAAGGCTATCTTCAACACTTTTATCCTGATCCAATTCTTCTTTTTGGGGCACATACAGGCATCGCATACCGTTTTTTAAAATTAATTCCCCTGAATCAGGTAAAGTTTTACCACAAATAATTTTTAAAAGAGTTGATTTGCCACTGCCATTCATCCCAATTAGTCCAAGATGTTCTTTTTGTTTTATATCAAAACTTAAATTTGAAAAAAGATTATTATTTCCATATGATTTTTCAATGGATTGAATGGTCAAAAGAGGTATCATTTAAGAGAGCTTTCTTTTTTTAGATATTTGTACATTCTTACTATTTTAATTATAAAACCTATTAAGAGAGTGAGGCTGATAAGAATAATAAAGCTTGATGAGAAGAAAATCATGATAAAAGAAAATGGATTATTTATAGAATAGGATCCTATTAAGAGGTAAATGCCAAAGGTTGTAAAAAAAATGGAAAGACTAATCATTATAATTTGAAAAAACCACCATGAATATTTCATAAAGCCTCAAATTTTCACTTTAAAAGTTAATTTTTTGATTTGTTAATAACACATTTGCCTTTCTTTGTTCAAGAATTGTAAGCGTTAAAATTATAATATTGTTTAATAGTTATTGAATTACCACTGGAATAACAATAAACTTAAAAATCAAACAGGTTTTATTTAAACATAAATATTTTGATAATTGAGCTTAAACCATGAAAATATTACTAATTGAAGATGATATAAAAATAGCTGAATTTATAGTTAAAGGCCTGAAATCCGCTGGATTTATTGTTGACCACGAAAAAGATGGTGACAATGGACTTGAGATGGCTTTATATGAAACCTATGATACATTGATTGTAGATATTATGTTACCAAAGCTCAATGGTATGTCTTTGGTAAAAAAAGTGCGGGAAAATAATATAAATACACCGATAATTATTCTAAGTGCCAGGGACCGAATAGATGACAGGGTAAAAGGGCTTGAAGCTGGTGCTGACGACTATTTGACAAAACCCTTTGCTTTTTCAGAGCTTCTGGCAAGGATTCAGGCTTTAATGAGAAGAGCAAGCGGTATTGTGGAGCCAGCAAAGCTTTTTTGCGAAGACCTTTTTTTGGATATACAAAAAAGAGAAGTTAAAAGAGCAGGGAAGAGAATTGAACTTCAACCCATGGAGTTTTCATTGCTTGAATATTTATTGCGCAGCAAAGAAAGAGTTGTCTCAAAAACTATGATAATGGAGCATGTCTGGAATTATAATTTTGATCCTATGACTAATGTTGTTGAGGCAAGAATTTGTAAACTCAGAGACAAAATTGATAAAGACTTTAAAAATAAGCTTATTCATACAATCCGCGGTGCTGGTTATGTTTTAAGAGGGAAAGATGAATTTTAGATTTATACGTACAATTGCATTTAGATTAACTGTTTGGTATGGCGGAATATTCATTATCTCATCATTTATAATGTTTATTCTGTTTTCATTTTTTATTTATAAAATTATGTTGCAAAAAATTGATCTTGATCTTGAAGAAAATGTAAAAGTCTTTTCTGAAGTTATTTTGCAAGAAGGCATTAACGGTGCAAGAAGATTTGCAATAACAAAGGCAAGGGCAGCCGGCGAAAAGATTGTTTTTTATAGATTGCTTTATCCTACAGGAGAAGTGTTTGCAACTTCGCATATGTTATATTGGAATGATATCAAAGCTGATAAAAATATATTAAACCAGGTGATTATAAAGAATAAACATTTGTTTCAAACTATTAAACAAAGCTCAAGAGATGAAAGGATTCGAGTTTTATATGGTTTTATTGCCCCGGGTGTCATTCTTCAAACCGGAATTGCCATGGAAACATATTCCAAATTTTTAAATATATTTAAAATGGTTTTCGCAGGTTCCATGGGTTTTATTATCCTTTTTTCTGCAATTATAGGCTGGTTTATGGCAAAAAAAGCGCTCTCGGGTGTTGAGAAAATTACTGAAATAGCAAAAAAAGTTTCCGGTGCAAGCCTTGATTCAAGAGTTCCTCAAACAGGGAGCGAGGATGAACTGGATCACTTAGCAAAAACATTTAATCAGATGCTTGACCGAATTGAGAATCTTATAATAAGTATCAAAGAAATGGGAGATAATATTGCCCATGATTTAAAAAGCCCTGTAACTAGAATCAGAGGGCTTGCTGAAATAACCATGCTTAATGAAAATAATATTGAAGAATATAGAATAATGGCATCAAGCACTATAGAAGAATCTGACAGATTGCTTGATATGATAAATACAATGCTTTTGATCTCTAAGGCCGCATCTGGAGATGCTCAATTTGAATTTAAAGAAATTAATGTCTCTGAAATTATTAATGAAGCCTGTGATCTATTTACTGCCCTGGCTGAAAAAAACAGCATAAATTTCAAATTTCAAATAAAAGATAATATTATTATTAATGGAGACAAAAAAATGCTTCAAAGAGCGTTTTCAAATCTTTTAGATAACGCGTTTAAATATACTGAAAAAGATAAAAGCATTAACGTTGTTCTTTCAAATCTTGATAAAAAATTAATAAAAATTGAAGTCAGTGATACTGGTATTGGGATCGATGGTGCTGATTTAGATAAGATTTTTAAAAGATTCTACAGAATAGACCCTTCAAGGAGTACGAAGGGGGCAGGGCTCGGGCTTAGCCTGGCACTTGCCATTATCAAAGAGCATGGAGGGAAAATTGATGTTTCAAGCGAAAAAGGGTTGGGAAGCAAATTTGTCATTACATTACCAAATGGTAATCTTCAGGTCATTTAAAAACAACCTTAATGTATTATATTAAGTTTTGAATCAGGAAAGGTTTTGCCTGGTCAAATTAAATAAGGCCAAAAAGAATGATTAAAATCAAAATCAGGAGGTAAAGATGTATAAAAATATTAGAATTAGTTTAAGTTTAATTGTAATTATGTGCTTATTGCTTTTCGTTCAAGGCGTTGGAACCAGTGCTACTCAAATGGTTCCAGTGGATTTTAGTGAACTTGCAGAAAAAGCAAAGCCAGCTGTTGTAAATATCAGTACAGTAAAAACAATAAAAGGCGGAGGCAGAGTTTTCCGTCATTTTTTTGATCAACAACCCAATGGAAACCAAGACCCTTTCAGAGATTTTATGGGACCTTTTTTAAAGCAAATGCCACAGGATGATTATGAACAAAAAAGTCTAGGCTCAGGTTTTATAATTAGTACGGATGGTTATATTGTTACAAATAACCATGTGGTTAAAGATGCAGACGAGATTAAGGTGAAATTGTACAATGAAAAAGAATATAATGCAAAAATTGTTGGCAGAGATTCCAAAACTGATCTTGCATTAATAAAAATCAATGCAGACAATCTTATTCCATTGAAAATAGGTAATTCAACTCAATTAAAGGTAGGGGCTTGGGTAGTTGCAATCGGCAGTCCTTTTGGGCTGGAACAAACTGTTACTGCCGGAATCGTTTCTGCAAAGGGAAGGGTTTTAGGTGCAGGTCCTTATGATGATTTTATCCAAACTGATGCATCTATTAATCCTGGAAATAGTGGAGGTCCTCTTTTAAACATGGATGGCGATGTTGTTGGTATTAATACAGCAATTATACGTTCAGGCCAGGGAATTGGTTTTGCAATCCCATCTGACCTTGCTTTAGGGATTATAAATCAGTTAAAAACTTCCGGTGAGGTTTCTAGGGGTTGGCTTGGTATATCAATGCAAGATATTACAAAAGAAATTGCTGATTATTACAATATTAAACAAGGGCAGGGCGTTCTTATTGCAGATGTGTTCAAGGGTCATCCTGCTGATAAGGCAGGAATCAAACCAGGAGATATTTTACTTAAAATTAATAATCAAAAAATTTATTCAGCAAAAGATCTTTCAAGAGCAATAGCAGGATTTGGAGCAGACAAAAAGATTAAAGTGACCATAGTTCGGCAAGAAAAGCAGATAGTTAAAAATATTTTACTTGCCAAGAGAAGCGAAATGGAACCTGGTCAGACTTTAGCAAAAACCGGTTTTGATTTTTTTGGATTTAAATTTACAGAAATTGATTCTGCGCTGGCAAATAAATATGGTTTTCCCCAGGGAGAAACAGGACTACTTGTTCTTGATGTCCAACAAGGGAGTAAGGCCGCTCAAACACAAATAAGACATGGTGATATACTAAAAGAGATTAATCGTTTCAAAGTAAATACTATCAAGGAATATACCCAATTTTTTGAGAAAATAAAAAAAGAGGATCTTGTTCAAATGTTATTTGTAAAAAAGGCCGGCAACCTTCTTGTTGTTACTTTTAAAAAATAAATACTGATCTGATATATATTTATTTTTGTATTAAATAAAACCCAAGATCAGGATCAAACGGTGGTGGGTTGATTATTTCAGCCCCTACCTGGTTTTTGTTTATATAGACAGCTTTAATTTCCCTTATAATCTTTGTTCTTTGAGTGTTGTCAAGTGTAAAATTAATTATATGAATATAATGTAATACATTATAATAAAATTGTTCAATTGAAAATATAAGAAAAGAAAGAATGGTGGAGCTAAGGGGGATCGAACCCCTGACCTTACGGCTGCCAGCCGTACGCTCTCCCAGCTGAGCTACAGCCCCACAAACAACCTCAATAAATAATCCAAATTGAAAATTATGTCAATACAAAAATACAGGTTAAATTATTAGCAAATATTAATAAAACATTGACATATAAGGCAATAAAAGGGTAGTATTTGCTTTTTTTATTCACTACTTTAATCAGTTATAAAGGTTTTTGGAAGTTAAGGAGAAAACAATGCTGGGTTATCTAAGAGAACGATCTGGGTCATGGATTATCAAAATTATTCTTGGTTTTATTATTATTATTTTTGCATTTTTTTTCGGTGTTGGTGGTTTTGGACCAAAAGGTCAAGGTCCTGTTGCAATGGTTAATGATCAGGCAATATCTTTTGAGGAATATAAACAATCCTATGAATCAATTGTAGAACAATACCGTACAAGATTAGGTGATAATTACGACCCAAAAATCCTTGAACAGTATAATGTTAAACAAAATGCACTTGACAGGCTTATCGAGGAAAAGCTTGTATTAATAGCTGCAAAAAACTTTGGGGTAAAAGCTTCAGGTAAAGAAATTGCTGATTCATTAAAAGAGCTTTCTTTTTTTCAGACAGATAGTATTTTTGATTTTGACAAGTATAAGAAAGTGCTTGCGAATAATTCAATGACTCCTGAAATGTTTGAATTAAGCCAGAAGAAATTAATAACCCAACAAAAAATCAGAAACCTTATTTTTGATACTGTAATTGTCTCAGATATGGAAGCATTAAAGTGGCATAAGTATTTAAATACAAAAGTAAGCATTAACTATATAAAGTTTGATCCTGTTGCATACACAGAGATCAACCCTTCCCATGAAGCGGTCAAGAATTATTATATTGATAACAGGGAAAACTACAAAACAGATGTTAAATTAAATGTTGAATATCTTAAATTTTCTACTGAAGATTATAAAGAAAAGATTAAAACTACCAATAAAGAGCTTGAAGAATATTATGAAGAAAATTCTCAACTATATAATATCCCGGAAAAAGTTGAGGCTCGTCATATTTTAATTAAAACAGATCAAGCTTTAGATAAAAATAAAATTGAAGAAAAAAGAAAAGAAGCCATGAAAATTTATGAAATGGCTATAGACAAAGAAAACAAATTTGAAGAACTTGCAAAAAAATATTCTGAGGGACCAAGCAATTCTAATGGTGGATATCTTGGCTCATTTGCAAAAGATGAGATGGTTGAACCTTTTTCTGATAAGGCTTTCTCAATGAAAGCAGGAGAAATAAGTGAGCCTGTTAAAACAAGATTTGGATGGCATATTATTAAAGTTTTAGCAAAACTGGAACCGTCAAAGAAATTTTTTAATGATGCCAAAGATGAGATTGAAAAAATCATTTTAGAGAAAAAAATATCTGATCTTGCGTATTACGATGCAGGTGATGCTTTTGATGCTGTTATTGATGGGGATTCTCTTGAACAGGCAGGTTTAATTACTAAGAGAAAAGTTTTGGAAATGGGACCATTTACAGAAAATGGAGCGGGAATAGGCTCTATTGATAATAGTAAATTTGCTAAAGCTGCGTTCTCAACTATGATCAATGAAATAAGCAACATTGTCGAGATTGACAATTCATATTATCTGATTAAACCAATTGAGAGAATAGAACCTGAAGTTATTGAATTTGAAGTTATACAAGAAAAAGTTAAAGCAGATATTATAGTAAAGATGCAAAATGAAAAAGCAGAAAAACTTTCCAATGATATTCTTTTATTGTCAAAAGAAAATAAAACATTGTCTGAAATAGCGAAAAACCAGAATTTAAAATTAGAAACCAGTGAATTGTTTGGCAGGAATGGTTATATCCCTGAGATTGGCTACACACCAAGTATTTCAGAAGCTTCATTTAAGCTTGCAAAAATGGATGAGATATACTTAAAAACATTAAAAATGGATAATATTTTCTACGTTATTTCATTAAAAGAGAAATCTGTTCCCAAAGATTTTAAAGATGCTGAAGAAGGAAAAACAATTAAAGCAAAGCTTGAAGATCAGAAAAAAAATACAATATATTCCGCCTGGATAGGTAAACTCAAAACTGTCAATGAAGTAAAGATCATGATGCCAGAACTTTTTAAATAAAAAGGACAGAGTTCATATGATAAGAAAATCTTTCTTATTAGTAAGTCTTACTTTAATCGTCCTTATCTTTGGATCGTGTTCAGCTTTTGTGTACAAAAATCAAGCTAGATTAAACCCAATTAATGTTAATTTTGAGCTTGAACCTGATCCTGAATTAATTCATGGTACTTTAGACAATGGGTTCAGATACTATCTTTATAAAAATCTCACTCCTGAAAACAGAGTAAACATACATCTTAATGTTCTTTCAGGATCTATTAATGAAAAGGATAACCAAAGAGGGTTAGCCCATTATCTTGAGCATATGCTCTTTAATGGTTCAACTCATTTTAAACCTGGGCAATTGGTTGAATATTTTCAATCAATTGGAATGGATTTCGGATCTGATGCTAATGCGCATACAGGCTTTTTTGAAACTGTATATGATCTTTCATTACCCAAGGGTGATAAAAAAAGTTTAGAAGACGCCTTGATAGTTATTGATGATTATGCCCAAGGAGCACTTCTCTTAGACTCTGAAATAGACCGAGAGCGTGGTATTATCCTTGCTGAAAAACGTGACAGAGACTCAGTCGCATATCGCACTTTTAAAGCATCTTTCAATTTTGAATTGCCTGGGTCAAAGATTATTGAAAGATATCCCATTGGTGTTACAAAAATTATTAACAAGGCTGATAAAGCCTTACTTAAAGATTTTTATGATACCTGGTACTGCCCGGATAATATGATTTTAATAATGGTAGGTGATTTTGATGAATCTGTTGTTGAAAAACTTATAAAAAAAAGATTTTCCGGTCTAAAAGCAAGAGGGGAAAAAGGGTTATTATCTGAAAATACCTTTAATTTTCATAAAGGGATTAAAACCTTTTATCATTATGAGTCTGAAGCAGGTAATACTGATATTACGATTGAAACTGTTTCAAGAGTTGATTTTGAACCACAGACACTTGATAGTCTGAAAAAACAAATTAAAAAAAATATTGGCACTTCAATATTAAACAATCGATTGTCAAGATTGTTGGGAAACAAAGAAACATTATTTTCTGAAATAGGTGCTAATTCAGGTGTTTTGCTTAAAAATATTGCCTTTGCATCTATTTGGGCAAAAACAACACCTGGTAAATGGAAAAATACTCTAGCAATTCTTGATAAGAACCTACGGTCAGCTTTAGATTTTGGGTTTACACAAAAAGAGCTTAATAGAGCAAAAGCTGAATATATCAACTCACTTGAAAATAAAGTAAAAAAATCAAGCACAAGAGAAAGCAAATATATTTCCTCAAGCATTATTTATCATTTAAACAATAAAAAAGTTTTCCAGAAGGCTGAAACAAGATTAAAAATTTTAAAGCCTTTTATTCAATCGTTAGAAATTGATGATATAAACAAAAGCTTTATTGCTGCATGGGATAAAGAACATCGACTTGTGCTTGTAACCGGCAATAGCAAAATTGGACAAAACAAGGAAAACGCAGAGAAAATTATTCTTTCAGAATATAACAAAAGTATAAAAACCCCAGTAAACAAATACCAAGACTATAATAAAGTTGAATTTCCATATTTGCCGGAACCTGATGAACCAATTGGATCAAAAGGACAGGGAAAAGTTAAAACAAAAAGGGAAATACCTGAACTTGATATAATAACAATTGATTATACTAATTTAGTAAGGTTAAATCTAAAAAAGACTAATTTTAAAAAGGGTGAGTTTTTAATCAATCTTGCTATTAAAGGCGGAAAGGTAACTGAACCTGTAACAAAACCTGGTCTTTCAATGGTTTCAACAAACCTTTTGAATGAAAGTGGTTTAGGAAAAGTTGATAAAGAAGAGTTAAAAGAAATTCTTTCAGGCACCAGTGTTGATATAGGGTTTAATGTAGAAGGTGATAATTTCAGTTTTTCGGGTCAAGGAGAACCATCAGAGCTCAAACTTGTTTTTGAGTTAATTTATTCCTATTTAAAAGACCCAGGGTTTAAAGAAGAAAGCCTTGATCTTGTCAAAAGTCGTTATGAACAAAGGTTTAATTCATTATCAAAAACCCCAGCAGGTTTGATGCATATCAAAGGAAATCAATTCCTTGCAGGTGGTGATAATCGCTTTGGCTATCCAAGTATTGAACTAATAAATAAAATAACTATTCAGGATGTTAAAGAATGGCTCATACCTTTTTTTAAAAAAGCAAGTCTTGAAATTTCAATTGTCGGGGATTTTGACATAGAAAAAGCTGAAGAACTTACAACAAAATATTTTGGCACGTTAGCAAAACGAGATAATAACGGTCTTAAATTATTATCAAACAATGTCCCAAAGTTTCCCGAAAGTAAAAAACTCGTACTGAGTATGGATACCAAAATTAAGAAATCAGAAATCAGATTGACTTTTTTAACAGATGATTTCTGGGATATTTCCCAAACCAGAGCATTGAATCTGCTTGCCCGTGTTTTTTCTGAAAGAAATAGGAAAATTATTCGTGAGAAACTTGGACTTGCGTATTCTGCTTATGCTTACAACCATCCATCTACTGTTTATGATAATTATGGTATTTTGCATGCTGTAGTTCTTGCAAACCCCGATGAAACTGATTTTGTATTGACTAATATGAAAGAGATTACTGTTTTGTTAGCTAAACATGGTGTGACTGAAAAAGAACTTGAACTTGTTAGGAAACCTGTATTGAGCTATATAAAGGATATACAGAAAACAAATGCATACTGGCTTGATTCTGTTTTGTCAGACTCTCTTACACATCCTCAGAAATTTGAATGGGCACAAAATATTTCTAATGATTATTCATCAATCTCAGGCAAAACAATTTCTTTTTTAGCACAGAAGTTTTTAGATGTAGAGAAAAGTACAATAATTGTTATTAAACCTGCTCAATAACAATCAGATAGTTAACCTGATAAATGAATTGCCTATTGGATAGAGACACAGTCATTGGTTTCTATTGCATTGTTTCCAATATAATAATCCAGATCGAAAAGTTGTTTTAATTTAAGGTCAGTAAATTTAACATGTTTTATTCTTATCTTCATTGCACCAGAAGGTGACTCAGGAATTTCACAACCAGGTACTTCGTAATCTGCAACAGTTTTAAAATCGATATTGCCAACATAATATCCCATGCTGCTTAAAAACAGGGTCTCCTGCCTTTTGTTTTTATTCTTATCGGGTTTTGTATCAATATATTTGAATGCAAGCCCGCCCATACTTATATCCACAATTTGTCCTATCTTAGAGGAGTTCGGGCTAATGGTAGCATAAGAACCATTTTTAATAGAAAATCTTGTATGTTTTCGTCTTTCTGTTTGAGTAGCCATATGCTTAAATCTAATTAATCCATATTTGTAAAGTAGAATAACTTAATACAGGAAGATTTATACTAGGTTCGGTTTGCAGTCAACACGTTTTTAGTGATTTTTTCACTTTTCAATAAATTGTAATAGATCACGATTTTTTTGAATTTTTTCAGGATTGTATACCCGACCGTTAATACAGATATATATCCCATTTTCAAGGACTTGAACTGCTGCTGTCGCACCACCTAAGTTAAAAAAAGCATCGCTTGACTTGAATTCAGCAGGCTCCATTGCACCGGTTAATACTATAACTTTATTTTTAATTTCTTTTAGCACACTTGCAGTATTAATCATGGTGTCAGTGCCATGGGTAATTATTATTAACCTATTTTTCTCATTTTTAATAGCATTCAAAATAGTTATTCGATCTTCATCAGTAATATCGAGGGAATCTTTTCTGAAAAGAGGTTCGATCTCATAATCAAAATTAATTCTTGCATCTTTTAATATATTATCAACTTTAGGTTCTCCTACTTTATATTTGCTTAAATTATCAAAATAAATTTTATCTATTGTTCCACCAGTTGTAAAAAATTTAATTTTCATTTATCACCCTCCTTATTTTTAAAACCTTTGGAGATTTTTTCATAGGTTGCAAGAGAAATTTCCCAATTAAACCCACGATTTTTCAAGAAATTCATCATTTTAGCCTTTAGTTGTTGTTGGTCAAGCTTAAGCCAGGTTGATAGTTTCGGATCAATTGCAGCAAGTGCAGATTGATATTCATCAATATCACTAATTGCTATTTCAATTATTGAATTTGAAATCCCCTTTTTTCTGAGCTCATATTGCAATGCAAATTTTGATTTTGGGCGTACTTTTTCCCTTGTAGAAACAAATTCCAATGCAAATTTTTTATCATCAATATACCCTTGTTCTTCTAACATAATAATAATTTCTGAAATAATATCATTGCTGAATTTTTTTTTATAAAGATTGTCCTTTATCTCTTTATGGCTTCTAGTTCTGATTGCTAAAAAGTTTATACTAAAATTATATGCTTTGGTTATTTCTTTTTGGGATTTTGAGTTTGTCATTTTTTGAATTTATAAAGGTTTCCAAATAATGTTTATTCTAGCAAGCTCGTGTTCATTAGTTTTTCCAAAGATAGAGTGATAAGTAATAAGACTATTAGATGTTTCATTGATTTGTGCTTTTGATATAATCTGACCTGGATAAAATGATTCTTTTAAAAAAACTATATTGATTTTCTTTATGGTAAAATTTTTAAGTATATTTTCAGGTAGTGTTTCAACAGCCCATTCAACATATGTTGCATTATTGACATGCTTGTTTAAGTCAAGATCATGCATTTTGATTTTAAAAATATCTTTATGATCTGTTTTATTCACCTCTTGTAAATTATAAAAAAAGTGTTTTACATCTTTTGTGTTTTCACAAAGTATTTTCTCTGTCATAAATTTATCTAAATGGCATGGAGATCCTGTTTGTTTATTAATAATTACCCAGAAAAGGTTTTCTTGGGCAAGATCTCGGCTAGAAATTTTAAGCTTAAATGCGTATTCAACTGCTATGTCCTGAAGTAAATTCATAATATTTACAATTTTGAGTTCACCTGTTTGTGAAATGTTTGAAAACGAATTTTTAATTGTTTTGTGTGAACATAATTGTATTTCATGGACCGCTATCCTTATATGTTGCCTCTTCTGAAGTTTTATTATTAGAAGTTGTTTGACTAGGAATCGCTTCAAATAATTTAAAAGGTGCTTTAATTATATTTGCAAAAAGATTAATGATTCCTTTCCCTACTGAAGTAGGATGTAATGGGAAAACTGTTGGATCGGCAATCTTTCCGGATACTTTGACTGGAATTGAAATTAGAGTGTTATTGAGCATTGTATTTACAACAGGTATTTTTTCAATAAGAAGATCAATAGTTTTAAATGGTGCAACAAGACAGGTTAAATTTAAATCATCTTTTTCAATATCAATGGTGCCTTTGAAAACAAGAGTCATGTCCTGACCATCGATTACAGCCTCTTTTAAAATTATTACATTATTTTTAATGACTGATTTTACTTTAATAGATTTATATTTAAACCCAGTTTGGTTAAAATCAGGCCCTCCATCTTTGAAGTAATTTGAAATGTTTATAGCAGATAAAATCCTTGAAATAAGAGTTAAGCTATGAATTTTTCCTTGTTCAGATGTGATATCAAGTTTGCCCTGGAATTTATTTTTTTCTTTTTTAATTAATAAATCAGTTATAAAATTATTAAAATGAGATTCTTTATATGTTAATAAGTTTGTTTTTATTTTTATACGTTTTTCAGGAAAATTATTTGAGTTTGGTTCTTTTGTAAAAAGCCCATCATTGGTTTTAGTGAATATTTGGTTAAGGATTTGTTCAAGATTTAAAGCATCAGCAAGGATTGTAATGAGAGTACCTTTTTTAGATTTAATAATAACTTCTTTTTTGTCAGTGTAGGCAATTAGCTTGTTATAAAAGGGCGAGTTCTGTTTAAATATTTTTTCAAGTGTTCTTGTGTTTATTTGACCTTTAAATGTAAAAAAATCTATATTCTTTTGATCGTCAGTTAAGAAATTTACATTGGTTTCTTGACCATCTTTGATTTCAAGATTTTTTAAATAAAATTCTTTTTTATTATTATTTTTGCTATAAAGTTTTATTTTTGGACCATTTGGAAATTCAAGATCACCAGTAAAGGAGTCAGAGTTTTTAGTTGATTTATACGTGGCATTTTTAAGGGTAAAGGGAGTTGAAAAATTCTTTATTTCTTTATTTAAGGTAAAGTTGGAAATTAAATCAATATCTGAAACTTCTGCATTAATCTTCTTAAAAGACAGCCCCTGGTTTGAAATATTAAAATCACATGATTTTAAAAGGTTTGCGTTTTTATTTAATTTTTGTTTAAATCGGTTGTTTTTTAAATATCCCTTGGTGTCAAATTGTAATTTTTCAAGGTTAAAAATGTCACCTTTAATATTTATCGAGTCAATTTTAACGTAACCATTTTCAATTTTTACGGTTTGAACCTTTTTCAAGATTGGTTCAAACTCAAATAACCAATTAAAAACTTCACTAGAATCGACTACAGCTTCACCTGATTTAATATCAATAAAATTAGTATTGTTTAGAAAATAAGATCCAGTGAAATCATAATAATAGCTTTCCCCAATCTTACCTGCGAAATCGGTTAGAGTTACTATTTCATTTTTATATGTAAATTTCCCCATGTTAACTTTAATATTACCTGGAGTTCTCAGATACTTGCCTGATCCTTGGATGTCCTCGGTAATTACAATTACATCAAGGTCTTTTCCGGTTTTTAATGCAAGTTTAAGTTCTCCTTGAACATTACCATTGACGTTGCTTACAAGTTTTAGTTCTTGTGCAAGTAGAGTATCATCAAATAATTCAATTAAAATATTTTTTACATCTAAAAGAGGAGAATTGATACCAAAGGTACCATGAAAAGGGTAATCACGATGATTTAGAAGGTCTATCTCAAGGGTTCCATAATTAATTTTAGCATTATGCAGCCGACCTTTTTCAGTTTTAATATACAAGATTCCATTTTTTATTTTGGCAGTACCGTAGACTTTGTTAGGAACAAGTGGTGTATTCGGAATTCTAATATCTCCCTCTTCCAATTGACCACTAAGTACCATATTCTCAGGGCGGAATAGATTTTTCAGTTTATTTTCATTAAATATAACACTTATTTTAGATGCATTCCCTGCTCTAACAATATCGAATAGATTCTCACTTACTTCTTCTTTATTAAAAAGGTCAAAGTATGCAGTTTTAGCTTGTTTGATGTTAACATTTTTACCGAAAAATTCTATAAAGGCTTTTTCAGTTTTATTATTATAGGAAAAATTAACATCAAGGGTCATTGATGGGTATTTAAAAATAATTGGTGTGGCTTTAAATTGAGTTTTTAGATCTGTTATGTTGAAGCTTGCTTTTAAACTTTTAATAAAAATCAGGCCTTTTTGCTTTTTTGAGTATAAATTTAAAAATTTTTTATTAAACCCATATTTTTTCAGAAATTCTTTTTTTAAAGCAAAGTCAGTTATTGAAATATCACCCACAATGTTTTTAGTGTCTAAGATTTTTATTTTCACATCAAGCTTTTCAGCAAAATCGTGTTTAAAATTATTAATTAAGATTAATAACCCTTTTTCTTGGTTAATATATTGTTCAATTTGGCTATTTTGGAACAAATTATTTAGATTAAAGGTTTTTGAGGAAGACGGTTTTATTGGAATAAAAATTAAATTCGAATTAAATATAGAAATTTTGTTTAAAACAAGCTTTCTTTTAATCAATTGCGTTAAATCCGGGTACAATAAAATTGTTTGACAGCTATATTCGATGTCGTCTTTAGATTTAATTGTTAGATTTTTAAGTTTTAAAGCAGGTGTCGGGAAAAGGTCAAAATCAATATCTTTTGAATTGAAATCTAATTGGGTTTGGTTTGTAATAATATGAAATAATCGGTTTTGTAAATAACTGATATTTAAAAACCACGGGAAAGAATTTATCAGTAGTATAAAAATAATTGAAAATACTAAAAGAGCATGGTATGAAATTTTTATTATATTTTTAGGTTTTAGTAAAAACATGAATTACCATGTGTAATTGTTGTCTTTAGAGATTTGAATAAACTCAGATGTCATAATTTCTGTCTCTTCTAAAAGGAAATCTTTATTTAGTTCATTTATATCCTTAAGGTCAGACAGATTTTTCACAGGTTTTATATTTTTTGAAGACAGGTAGCTGTTTTCTATTTCAAGTTCTATTGCCTCATCATTCTTTTTTTGAACCATTCTTTTTTTTAGGTTTAGTGATAAATAGTCTAATTTGGAAATTTTTTCACTTAATGCATGTTTTTTATTTAAATATAAAAATTCAGCTTTTTTTCCTGTTCTTTTTTTATAAGATTCAGACAATTTAGAAGTAGTGTCAGAAAGGCTGTCATATGATTTGTAAAATGCTTGTACTGCTTTATCATAGGGGAGGGCATCATCATACGAGCTTTCACCGATATGGTCTGCATTATAGACATGTGGCAGTTCAATATCCGGAAGAACTCCTTTTTTTTGAGTGGATTCTCCAGAGATTCTATAGAATTTTGCTGTGGTAAGTTTGAGTTTTCCGCTTTGTAATGAAATTAATGTTTGAACTGTTCCTTTGCCAAAACTTCTGGTTCCAACAATTAATCCACGATTATAATCTTTAATCGCTCCTGCAAATATTTCAGATGCAGAAGCACTCATACGATTAATCATAACAACTAAGGGACCATTGTACAGGATTTCTTTATTGTTATCATGCAAACGTTTTGTCCGAAATTTGGTTTTTATCTGGACAACAGGTCCTGATTTGATAAAAAACCCGGTTAAAACCTCTGCTTCGTGGAGTGAGCCTCCACCATTACCCCTAAGATCGACTATAAGTCCATCAATTCCATCGGTTTTAAGTTCACCGAGCAACATAGCTACATCATTTGTAGCGCTCTTATAATTTTCTTCTCCATTATGATATGCTTCAAAATCTAAATAAAAAGTTGGTAGTTTAATTATACCAATCTTGTATTGTTTATCATTTAACTTTATGGTTTTAATATCTTTAGAGGCTGATTGCTCCTCTAATTTAATTTTATCTCTTGTTATGCTGACTATTTTAGTTGAATTTTTCTTTTGAACAGGGATGATTTTTAATCTGACTATTGTTCCTTTTTTGCCTCGAATTAATTTAACAACATTATCAAGGCGTAATCCTGTTACATTTATAAAATCACCATCTTTGCCTTGGCTAACTCCTATGATTTTATCCCCTGGCATGAGTTGTTTGGTTTTATCGGCAGGTCCGGCAGTAATCAGTCTTATAATTTTTGTATATTGATTCTCTTTTTGAAGCATTGCACCAATACCTTCAAGGGATAGGCTCATAGTCATATCAAAATCTTCAAATTTTTTCGGTGCAAAATATTTTGTATGAGGGTCAAAGCTTGTTGTCACTGCATCCATAAATATCTGGAATGCATCATTTGAGTTGATTTGGGAAATATAGTTGAGTCTGTTTTTGTATGTATCTACAAGTGTTTTAGAAATTTCACTGTTGGAGGTGTTTTCAAGTTTCAATTGAATAATAATATTTTTAAGCTCTTTTTTCCATAGCGTTGTAAGCCCATCAATATTATTGCTAAAGTGTTGGTTTTTTTTATTAGTTGAAATATTTTCATTTAATGTGAAATCAAATTCTTTTTCCCAAGATTTTGATAGATCTAACATAAAAGAAGTGCGCGTGTGTGTTCGATCAAGATAAAGGTTGAAGACCATAAATGCAAATAAAAGGTCACCATCTTTTAAAGTGTTATCAAGCCTGAATTCAAATTTTTTAAAATTTTCCATCTCTTCTTTTAAAAATAAATGTTTAAGTGGATCCAGGGCATTAAAATAGTTTGAAAATATTTTTGAAGAGATCGCATCATCGAGGGATGATCTTAAATAATGGTTAGATTGAATAGTATTAATGATTTTAATGCAAGTGCTTGAATCTTCTTGGGAAAATTTTACTTTTTGAAATGTGGTTTTATTCTGATAAGCATTAGTTGTTATAGCAAAAAAACATATTATTAATATAAAACAACTAAGAGTAATTGATCTTTTAATATTTATTTTCATAAGCTCTCTATATAATTGCAGGTTTTTCAAAACTTATTCTTCCTAATTTCCCTTGGCGTAATTCATTGACAAGTATTTCATAGGTTCTTGGAATATCTATTATACCACCCTTTTGCAAACAACCTCTTATTATACCAATTTTTTCTATAATATGGGTTTTTTTATTGGGTAAAGTGTCAAATTTATACCTTGCTTTAAGAAAATTGGGATAATTTTCTATTAAGAAATCCAGAGTAAAAGCCCCTGTATCATTATAATCAATGGCAGTATTGGCAATAGCACCGCTTGCTGCAAGAATATCTGCTCTAAGTTTTGGTTCAAGAACCGGCCAGAGCAACCCTGGAGTATCATAAATATCCATATCTTTTGTTGCCATTCTTTGATTATGCCTTGTAATAGCAGGGACATTTCCTGTTTTTGCAACTTTTTTCCCGACAATGGAATTAATAATGGTTGATTTGCCAGTATTTGGAATCCCAATAACCATAAGTTTCATTTTTTCTGCTTTGTTCTTTTTAGTTATTTTTTGACAATATTCAATTAACCTTTTTGATTCTTTGATATCCTTTGCTGAAATAGCGATGGCTTTCTCATGGATGCTTTTATAATAATTGAGCCATTTTTTTGTAATGTCAGGGTCTGCAATATCATTTTTATTTAATATTTTTATTTTTAAGATATTTTTACAAAGGTTTTCAATATAAGGATTTGAACTTGAAAATGGCAGTCTGGCATCGAGAATTTCAAGAACAATGTTTGCTTTTGATATGGAATTTTTTAATAATTCCATTGATTCTTTCATATGTCCCGGAAACCATTGAATACTCATTTTAAATAACTTTCAAGTTATTACCTATAAAATTAAGAATTAAATAAAAAAGATTAAATACTACCATACAAAAGAAAAAGTATAAATACTTACATGTTTATTGAAACCTTGCATGTCTGTCATAATTTATTGACTTGAGTGTTTTGATTTGAGAGAATTAAATAATGAAATTAAAAAATATACAAATGAAGTCATTATTTTTAATACACGTCATTCTAATTTGTTGGGCTTTGCTCTCCACAATCGCTTTACCATCTTTTGCTGATAAGGAAAACCAAGCGCCTTTAAACGAATCTTTATTACCTTCTTTGGTTGAAAGTGTTAGATTCTCAGAACCTTTATTCTTTTGCGGTGATAAAATATTAGTTGAAAGACAAGATATAAAAGAAAATCTTGAAAAAGAAGTATTGCTAGCGCTTTGGGACAGGCCTCAAGTAATTTTGTGGATTAAAAGAGCTTCAAAATTTTTCCCACATATGGAGAAGATAATCAAAGAGGCAGGACTCCCTGATGATTTGAAATACGTTGCCATTATAGAGAGCGGACTTAGACCTCATGTTAGCTCACACAAAGGAGCTGTTGGGTATTGGCAGTTTCTTAGAGCTACGGGTAAAATGTACGGATTGAAAATTAACTATCAAATTGATGAACGGCGGAATATATTTAAATCAACCCAATCAGCTTGTAAATATTTAAAGGAGCTTAACAGACAATTTGATGATTGGCCTCTTTCAGTTGCGGCTTATAATATGGGAGCAAGAAGATTAAAGGACCGGATAAAAACCCAGGAATCCAATGAGTTTTATTCATTATACCTTTCCGAAGAGACCCAGAGATATGTTTTTAAAATCATAGCAGCAAAGTTTATTATGGAAAATTATCATAAATTTGGATTTGCATTTCAAAAAGAAGATTATTATCCTCCCTTTGAATTTGATAAAGTCAATCTTAATTCTTCACGCCAACTTCCTATAGCGTTGGTTGCAAAGGCAGCGGGAATATCTTTTAAGACCATTAAAGACATGAATCCAGAATTAAGAGGATATCATCTTGCAGCGGGAAAGAACTCAATTTTAGTTCCAAAAGGATTAATACAGAATTTTGAAGCAAGGTTTGAAGGTTATTATGCAAAATGGCAGGGTTCAGATGATGATAAAATACATAATGTTCTGTCTGGAGAAAATCTTGCTTTGATTGCAAAAAAATATAATGTAAGACTTTCATCCCTGATAAGGTGGAACAATTTATCACTCAGAAGTGTTATTTATCCAGGTGATAAGTTGATCATAGAATCCAACTAACCCTAAATCATTCCCATAATATTTATTCTTTCAATACCTCTTCAACAATAGACCCATCTTTTGTTAAATCGGTAGAGTCTTCCTTTTGTGGTGTTGTATTAGCTGGTATAGGGTTGGCTTTAGCTTTTTTTGAAGCTGTTACAATTTTTTGTTCAAGTTTATCTATCTTTGAATTAAATGTTTGATTCATCCTGTCAAGCTTTGTTACAAGTGTTTTATTTGTAAGGGCATTCTTTTTAAATTCATCATATTTTTTTTCAAGAATGCTCAGGTTTTTCATAGTAGTAGCAACTAAATTTTCGTATTCATCCATTTTAGTAAATTCAGTATCTAGTTTTTCATTAATATTTGAAATATCTGTTTCAAGTTTGGTTTTTGATTCATTAATTAATGCTTGATTGTCTTTACCGGTTTGTTCAATCTGAGTTAGAAGGGCTTTGTATTTATCATCAGCAGAGCTTAATTCAGTAATATCTTTACTAACCTTTTTTTTATCAGCTTTTTGAGATGATAGTTTAGCAAGTCTTGCTTCAAGTTTCTTTATTTTTTTTTCGATTGAAGGAAGTGTTTTTTCAAGCATTGAGTCCATCTTTGCAAGCTCTACATCAAATGCATTTGTTTTTTCCCCAAACTGTTTTGTGATTTCTAAAATTTTACTTTGTTTTTCCTTGTTTACACCAACTACAGTTTCCTGCATATCAAGGTAGCCAAATATAAGTATTGCAGCAATTATAATTGGGATAATTATCAAAATGATGGTAACTCTATTGTTTAGTTTATCAAGCCTTAAGGTATTTTTTTCTTCATGATGTGCTGAAATAGCAGATTGGTTATCCACATTATCAAAGCCGTCAATTTTTAGGTCTTTCATTGGATATTCCTTTTATTATTGTTTACAAAATTAATTATTCCCACTCTATAGTTCCCGGAGGTTTTGATGTTATGTCAAACACAACTCTGTTGACATGATCAACCTCATTGATAATCCTGTTTGAAATTTTCCCTAGAAGATCATGGGGTAGCTTTGCCCAGTCTGCAGTCATTGCATCATTGCTGTTAACGGCTCGTATGGCAATGCAGTTATCATAGGTGCGTTTATCACCCATAACTCCAACACTTTTTATTGGTAATAAAACCGCAAATGACTGCCAAAGCTTTCGGTATAACCCGGCATTCCTGATTTCTTCTAAAACAATTGCATCAGCTTCTCGTAAAATCGAAAGCCTTTTTTCAGTAATTTCTCCCATTATTCGAATAGCTAACCCTGGTCCAGGAAAAGGTTGTCTAAAGACCAAGTCTTCATTTAACCCAAGACTTAATCCAAGTTTTCTTACTTCATCTTTAAATAACAAATCAAGGGGTTCAATAAGGTCTAATTTCATTTTTTCAGGGAGCCCACCGACATTATGATGGGATTTGATAATTGATGTGGGACCACCAAAGGCTGATTTTGACTCGATAATATCAGGATATAAGGTTCCTTGACCAAGAAATTGAGCATTGTCAATTAATGCAGCCTCTGATTCAAAAACTTCAATAAAAAGATTGCCAATAATTTTTCTTTTTTTTTCAGGATCAGAAACACCCTTAAGAGCAGTGAGGAATTTTTCTTTAGCATCTACAAATTTTATATTCATATCAAGATGTGAATTAAGGTTAATTTCAAGGTCTGATTTTTCATTTTTTCTTAAAAGTCCATTATCAACAAAAATGCAATAAAGGTTTTTGCCTATTGCTTTATGAATAAGGCTTGCAGCCACAGAAGAGTCTACGCCACCGGAAAGTCCCATTATAACTTTTTTATCTTTTACTTGGTCTTTAATCTGCTTTATTGTTTTTTCGGCAAATGACCCCATTGTCCAGTTTTTTGTGCATTTACAGACATTGAAAAGAAAGTTTTTGATCATTTCAGAGCCTTTGTGTGAATGTTCCACTTCAGGATGAAATTGAAGTCCGTAAAAATTTTTCTCAAAATTTGCAATGGCAGCGTTTTTAGTGTTTTCAGTTGAAGCAATAGAAAAGAACCCGGGAGGTAATTTTTCAGGTGAATCACCATGACTCATCCAGCATTGAAGCGTTTGCCCAAGACCCGTAAACAAAGGTTCTTGTTTTTCTATTTTGAGTTCTGCAAATCCATATTCCCGTTTTTGAGCCCGCTTAATTTTTCCTTTGAGTGCATGAATCATGTAATGCATGCCATAACATATTCCAAGTACTGGTATGTCAAGGTCAAATATTTTTTTGTCGAGGGTAGGGCTGTCTTCTTCGTATATACTTGAAGGACCGCCCGAGAGAATAATTCCCCGAGGTTTAAGTTCCTTAATTTTTTCAAAGGGTAAATTTGAAGGTACAATTTGACAATAAATTTGATGTTCCCTTACACGACGAGCGATCAACTGGTTAAATTGTGAACCAAAATCTATAATAACAATCATTTTATTTGTCCTGAATATTTATTTTGCATAGTATTAAATAAAAAAATAATTTTTCCTATATTATTAACAAAAAATCAAGATCTTTTATGCTATAATTGTTAACATAAATAGATACAAAATTTGATAAGAATATATATAACATAAAAAGCATTAAAATTAAATTCAGGAGTTAGATATGTATGAAGCAAGTGATTTGAAAAAAGGGCTTAAATTTGAAATCGACGGAGCTCCTCATGTGGTTGTAGATTTTCAATTTAAAAAACCCGGCAAAGGTCAGGCCTTATATAAATGCAAACTTAAAAATATGATAAATGGAGCTCAGTTTGAAAGAACGTATCGTTCAGGGGATAAATTTCCAAAAGCAGCTTTAGACCAACAGGCAATGGAATATTTATATGCAGACAGCCAGAGTTATTGTTTTATGAATACACGCACTTATGAACAAGAATTTCTAACTAAAGAACAGGTTGGAGATACAATTGATTTGTTAATTGAAAATACTATTTGTGATATTCTCCTTTTTAATGGTCAGGCAATAGAAATTAATTTACCAAATTTTGTAAATCTTCGTGTCATCAAAGCTGATCCATGGGCAAAAGGTGATACTGCAACCGGAAGCTATAAGCCTGTAACAATAGAAACAGGAATTGAAATTCAAGTACCTCCTTTTGTAAATGAAGGGGAAAAAATAAAGATTGATACTAGAACAAGGGAGTATGTCGAAAGAGTGAATGATTAACTAAAAATTATTGTCAAAAGAATAATTTTTTCCCATCTGATCAAATGAAGGAAATAATTCTTTT
>JAGLHT010000041.1 GCA_023143455.1 Desulfobacterales bacterium | reverse complement strand
TGAGAATTCACTCTATCATCAAAAGGTATTTTAGCTGTAAGCTGAATCAGCTCTTCATCTTGCTCTGCATTGGGAATTACGCTACTCGAATATTGCCTGATTCTGTAGTTATAGATTTTATGTTTTGCCAAAACATCATCAGGTATTTTGTAAGGTCGATTAGTACCAGCAGGTATCCATATCACCAATACTTGTTTCCCGTCTATACCTTCAAGAGAAAGCCTTGGTGCATAAGAGGGCTGCATTAAATTGCAATATCCGATCATTTCCTTTTGTATTCTCTCAAAGCTATCCGGGTTAAAGCCTTTAACAGGTCTTATTGTTTTGCCGTTTTTTTCACTAACTCCTATTATGATATAGCCACTGCCTTCATTTTCAAAATCATTAGCAAATGCACACACTGATCGCATAACAGCAGTTGGATTCCAACCTTCTTTGAATTCCATACGGGCTCCTTCTACAAAGTTCCCGGATAATAAATTTTCTATGCTTACTAATATGCTCATTTTCTCAGTTCCATTTTTCTTTTTCAATCTTTGGCTTGGTATATTATTAGTTGGTTGTTATTCATTGTGTTTCTTCAGCATCTATACTTTTTAGCAAAGATTCATACTGCTCTTTATCTGTTAATTTGATTCTTTTCAATATTAAGGAAGCAGCTGATTTCATCTCTGGAACTTCAATAGGCAAAGAGCCTCTTTCAAAACCGCTTGTTAAATGTGAATATTCATTGTTGATTCTGTTTGTAAGAATTGCTGGCATTTTTTTCTTACCAAAAAACTTCTCCATTTTATCCATCTGTGATGAACTATCTGGATATTTGTAATAAAGAAACATTTCTAAAAATTTTCTTGCGTTGTTGCCGAAGTTATAAAAAATTGAGTAATTGGTATCATTGATTACATCAATGGAAGAACAAGCATAGATTTGATGAAATAAATAATTAAATTCTGTTACATATTTTTTTAAATACTCAGGCATTAATAAAATAGAAGAAAATTTACCAAGCCTATTGATAATAAAATAATCTTTAGAAAATTCTTGATATTTTAAATTGTGATTTAAAAATTTACCGTTAAGCCTCTTTAAATATTTTAGAAAATTTAAATTATGGGTGGAAAGAAACAATTGTTCAAAATTATTTTTGGCAACAATTTCAGCACTAATAAGGCTGTAAACAAAGAAAATATGATTTCCATCTAAGCTTGAAACAGGATCATCAATCCATATTATTGGTTTAGTATTTTTTGTTTCAACATCTTCTAACCGTCCCATAAAATAGCAAAAGGCTATCAAGCTACATTCACCTTCGCTTAAATGATAAGCTTTTTTGCCATCTCTTGTAATTTCAAATCTAAATTGTTTTTTTGTATCGCCTTCTTCTTGAAACTCTACAGCTTTTAATGAAAGAAAATTGTGGCCCAAAAAGTCATTTAAGTATTCATTAACCTTATCAGCTCCTTTACTTTCGTCTTTTAGAAGTCTTTTTTTTGTTTCAATCAAGTTAATTTTTCCATCAATCATATCGGAAAATTTAGTTTCCTTTGTTTCTAATTTCTCTACTTTTTCTTTTAAACCATTAATTACGTCGATTTCATTGGAATACTGTATTGTTCCAATAAAATCATGAACTTCACGTAATCTCAATATTTTTTTTGCCTTTGTTTGTTTTTCACCTAACAGACTTGTAAAGTTGTTTGAATCTGTTCGAATTTTCTCAAGCTCATCCCAAATTGTAATAATTTCTTTTTCAAAATTATCTGGTTGAGAAAATACTTGTGGATTAATTAAGTCATTTTTACGCTTTTCTAACTGCTTTGTTAAAGCATCCAATGATTTATTATATTTCTTTGATTGTATGATATATTTTTCAGTCAATAATTTTAATTCTGAATGAAATTTAGAATAATAACTTTCATTTTTAGGGTTAAAATCTGTTGGAATAGATTTTTTTTCATTCTCAATACTTTTGATTAAAGTATCAATTTCATTTTCAAGAATTTCTGATTCTTTATCAAAATGCTTATCTAACTCAGCCCACCTTGTATCTTTAATCGCATTATTGCAAAAGGCACAAACTTTCCTTTTTTCTTTATGAAGATTACGACCATCTTTAACCCATCTGTTCAATATAGCATCTTTAACCAGTTCTTCAATTTTATCAGAAGCGCCAATTTTCTTTTCAACCAATTGTATAGTTTGTTCTGAAAAATTGCTGAAGTGCAGATTCATTTTTGAAAGAAAAGAAATGGTTGCCATTGTCTTTTCAGTAAGTAATTGATCTAATTCCGATTGTTTCTCATTTGTAATTATTTCAAAGTCATCTTTTATAACAATCTCAATATCATTTCTAAGTTTTATTATTGAATAATTTTGGTCGCCAAATCGTTCTGGTTTATACTTTATTCCTAATTTTCTATCGGTTGCTTTTTGGCTTAATTGGTTATCCAATTTCTTTTTTGCATTTTGTAGACTTTCTGTTGCTGTTTTAAATTCATCAGTAATTATTTTCAAATCTGAATATAAACCTGTTTCTTTATCTTCTTCTTTTGAGCCAAGTTCAGTTTTCAAAATTTTTATTTCTTCCTCAATAACATTATTATCCTCACCCAAAATAGCAAATGAATTTATACTTTCATCTGGATTACTAATAAACTTCAAATTATCTTTTACAAAATCCTCGTTAAATACTCTTATTTTTTTATTATGATTTCTTAGGTTGTTTTGTGTTATGTCATCCTCATCTTTTAGGGAAACACAGAAGTTTGGATTCTCATATTTATTCGAAAGCTCTCCTGTTTCCATTGCTCTCAAAATTCTGGAAAGAGTTGTTTTCCCTGAATAATTTCTACCATAAAGGACATTAATAATTTTGAATTCACAAACATTGTTGTCTTTATCAAGAACTGATTTGTCCCATTCAAAATTTTCAAATATTGCTAAGTTTCCAATGTTTTTTATTTTTGTAATCATCTTTCGGTATTCATCCCTAAGAATTACCCTTTACACTTTTGTCATTTTTGATAATATCAATGCTTTATAATTATAAAGCATTATATTCTGACTCACTTGGCTTAAAATATAATCGTATATGTATTGGTTTTTTCGACCGAATAACTTCACAATTTCTGTTTTTGGTTCGACAACTGATTGACCATCAAAGTCCTTTGTAACTAAGGCATTAAAAACAGCCCCGAGAGCTTCTTTTTTCAATTTTTTGACTGTATACAAAGTTAATTGGTGAACAAAAAACTGATTGAATTTTTCAAACCCTAATATAGCGTAACAACTTTGATTCATTGCCATTTCTTTTCCGGCAACAGCCACGGCACCCACAGTTCCTCTGGCGGTTACAAAAACCGTATCTTTAGGATATAGTCTGCTACTACAATTTTGAAGCCCGAATTGAGTAATGTTTTTCTCAGTAATAATAGAATAAAAAGAGCAAGAAACATCGGAAGGTGTAAAAAATGGTATATTACCATTCCAATAATTTTTTATTGATGTACTAGGAGTGCCACCACCTTTTAAATTAACTACTTTTGTAAATGGTTCCACTCCCCACTCCAGCGGAATATCGCTCCCCAATTCCTCATTCCAAACCATCTCTCCACCATTAGCTTTATACGGTTTGCCTTCAAGTTCTGGTTTGCCAAGTGCCTCAGCTTGTTCGGTTGTCATTGGAAAGTTAAAATCCACAAACCATTCTTTATAAATAGCCTGGGCGGTTTCTTCCAGTTTTTGGTTTAGCTTTTCGTTTAGTTTTATGCGGTTTGCGATGGTGTTGTGCTCTTTTACTATGGCTTTTTGCTTTGCAATATCAGGGATTGGGAGTTGCATATCACAGAAAGAATCCCAACCAAGTTTTCCTCTAACATCGGTATCTGTAAAAAACCAAGAGTTTCTATCAAATTCCGGTCTTGAGAACCACATCATTAAATATTCTGGCAACAATAATGTTTCATCAATTATTTCAAAAACATCATAAGCAGGAGAAATAATAAAATCATAATCAAATTTTGATAAAGCTATTGGCAATCTATAATCCCTGCCAACATGCATTCTATTGCAAGCAAATTGATATGGTCTTACAACTTTGTATTTTGATAGATTTGTTTCAACAACATTAGCAACAGAAGGCATAAAATATTTGTTAATGTTTATACCCAAAAGTAATTTGAGCTTATCGTCTGTATTTTTTACTTTAACAAGCCGGATATAATCACCAATTCTTTTATAATTCGATTTCATAACCCAACTCTCTAAATACATTAAGTAAATCTTTTTTAGATTGTCCTTCTTCTTTTAAAAGTTCTGAAAACTCAATTTGTAATGTTTTCATTTTTTCATCAAAATCAATGTTTTCATCACGGTTTACAAACTCAATATATTTGCTTGGTACAAGGGAATAATCTTTTTTTATTACATCTTCTTTTGTTGCAGAAAAGCAGTATTCAGGTACATCTTTATAATCAGAACCTTTTTGCTGCCAGCCGTGATATGTTTCTGCAATATCTTTTATGTGCTGTTCAGAGAATTGAATAAATTTTTTCTCAAAAGGCTCTCCCCATTGACGTAAATCCATAAAAAGAATTTCATTTTTCCTGTTACGATAATCTCTGTTTTCACCAGGACGCTCAACAACTCTTTCTGTTTTATTATTATTTAAAATCCATAGGGTAACACTGATGTTTGTAGTGAAAAACATTTTTTGAGGTAAAATAACAATTGCTTCTATCAAATTATTCTCAATTAGTTTTTTCCGAATTTTATACTCGTCGCCACCACCTGATAAGGCTCCATTGGCAAGAAGGAACCCTGCCACACCATTTTCAGATAGCTTTGAAACCATATTGAGTATCCAGCCATAATTTGCATTGGATTTTGGCGGTACATCATAGCCCTGCCATCTTGGATCATCAATCAATTCTGTTGCTTCTCGCCAGTCTTTTTGATTAAATGGTGGATTTGCCATAATAAAATCAGCTTTCAGATCTTTATGCTGATCATTTGAAAATGTATTGGCTGCAATATCACCAAGATTTGCTGAAATACCTCTTATGGCAAGGTTCATTTTGGCAAGTTTGTAGGTTGTGTTTGTGTATTCCTGTCCATAAATAGAGATCTCTTTTTTATTTCCATGATGATTTTCAATAAACTTAATGGACTGAACAAACATTCCACCTGAACCACAACAGGGGTCATAAATTTTACCTTTATATGGCTCAATCATTTCTGCAATCAAATTTACAATTGTTTTTGGAGTGTAAAATTCTCCTTTTCCTTTACCTTCTGCAATGGCAAATTTCTTTAAAAAATATTCATAAACTCTGCCAACAATATCCTGCTCTTTATCTTTGATTGTATCAATATTATTTATGGTATCAAGCAGGGCAGATAGTTTACTCACTTCCAATTGCAACCTTGAAAAATAGTTATCAGGTAAAGCTCCTTTTAATGCTGGATTGTTTTTTTCAACCGTATGAAGCGCAGTATCAATTTTTAATGCAATATCATTTTGTTTTGAATTTTTTATAATAAAACCCCATCGAGATATTTCAGGCAGAAAGAACACATTCTTCATATTGTAGAATTCTTTCATTTCAAGGTACTTTTCTTTTCCCTCATCAATGAGTTCTTCTTTTCGATGTTCAAATTTATCACTGGCAAATTTAAGGAAGATCAATCCTAAAACAACATGTTTATATTCAGCTGATTCAACAGAGCCTCTTAGCTTATTGGCACTGTCCCAGAGAGTTTCTTCGATGGATTTTTGTTTCTTGTTTTGTTTCGCCATTAATTGACTTAATTCCTTTTTTCCCCGTCATGGACAGCGGAAGTTTTTGGTATGGAATTTTTATTCCTTATTTGTGAATATCACGCATAGCATTATAAGTCCTGTTTAAACGTTCTTTTGAGAATTATTATACTTTAAATATGATGTCAATGAGAAAGCCTGTATCAAAGTGTTTGTTTTGAAATGAAAGGGTCTGGATATTCATGATATTTCTTGATATTGTGCAATATGACCATCGAAGAAAAGAGAAAAACAGATGTGATGTTAATCAATCCTCCGGTTACAAGTCCTGCCATGCCTTCATTAAATAGTGCCATGGTGGCAGGCTGTCTGTCAAATTCAAATATTGGTGTTATGCAATATGATGCTAATCTTGATTTCTTTTTGAACCATGTTTTATCTAAGCATCGCATAAAAGAATATATTCAGATGATTGAAACAAAAAGATCAGAAAAGATTATTCATGAGGCTGACTATGATATTTTGGAGCTATTGTATAAAAGAGTTGTGAATAATGATACTTCTTTGGATATTTTAAGAACAGATTCTTTTTTCGAACCTGAAAAGTTGATGAAAGCAAAAGGGCTGATTGATGACCTGCTTTTATTAATGTCATATGCTTTTTTCCCATCCAGAATAAGGTGGGATTCTTATTGTGGAGGAAACAATAATGTATTTGATGCTCTTTGCAATGAGGGGTTTTCTGACAGACTTGTTGACTTTTGCCCGGATACAGCTCTTTTTTTTATAACTTCTCAGTCTCAAATCATTGCTTCTAAAACAATGGCTGTTTTTCTTAAATCAAATTCTTTAAAGACCAAAGTTGTGGCATTTTTAGCCCCGGATTTATCCTTGGATTCTAATTTGGAGTTTGACCATATTTTTTCTATCAATGATTTTGATTCCTTATTTCACTGGATGGAAGACTTTTCGCAAATCAGAATTGACTTCACTAAGATTGCTCCTGATTTTGTGGGATTGCCGCTAAATGATTACCTGGTGCCCGAACTTGTTCTGTCGATACCATCAGTATCAAGACTAACCGAGCAAGCCTGTGCCAAAGGGTTTATGTTTGATAATGAAACACTCATGGTTCAATGGGATAGCTCTTCAAAAAATAGCAAACTTTTGAAAAGTCAATTGTGGGATGTATCAAAGCAAGGGATATGGAATCATATAAATATATTGGATGATACAGATAAAGCATTAAAAAATGATCTTTTGGTCTTTATATCTTCTAACCCTAATATTGCTCATTCTTACACGTTTTCAGATCATCATGATTCTTATAATGAATCAAGTATTAAGAAGATTGACCCATCTTTACAACCTTATTCCATTACTGCGCCAATACCTGGCACACCCTTATGGGAAATGCTTGCTGATCCTGTTTATCTTTTGTTGTACTTAAAAAAATTCGGTAAGAAAAAGATGTTCTGCACGCGGTATGATGCTGATAAGAATTCAGTTTTTTCTCTGGGAGAGAATATAACCTTTCATTTTAAAAAGTCTGATGATTTGCCTGAAGGATTTTTAGATGAAATATGTAAAATGGTTGAGGCTGGGGGATCTGTGGATACAAAATTCGTAAGATCTAATCTTGAAAAAGCATATTTGATAGCTTATGCCATGGAAAATGGAGTCATTGTTGGAAATTCAAGTCTTAAACATCCAAGAGATGAGTTTATTAAAAGGATTAATTCAATAACCGGGCTTGATTTTAATAATTTTGTTGAACGGGGTTATACATCTGTGCGGCCGGAATACAGAGCTCTTGGGGTAGGGGCAAGACTCCTTGAAGGTCTTACACAAAGGGTAGAAAACTATAAAATATTTTCCATTATAGGTGAAGATAACAAGGCAACTCAAAAAATCGCTTTGCGGAATAAGACCAGAAAAATTGTTACCTATTTTAGTGAAAAGGTTGGCAAGGAGATGGGATTATGGATGCCTGAACATATGATTGATAAAGAATGGGATATAAAATAATGAATATCGGGATTTTAACTGTTAATGATTTTAGCTTTCATCCTAACAGCAGATTAAGGGAAGCTGCCAAAAAGCAAGGGCATAAGATTATTCTGATAAATCCCTATGATATGATAGCAGGAATAAAAAACAATACATTTGAATATTATATTGATTCAATTGCAGACAATTTGGATGTTATCATGCCTCGGCAGGGTTCTCCCATGGGTGACTATGGTCTTGTACTGTTGCGCCAGTTTAATAAACTTAAGATTCCGCTTGTTAATGATCTTAACAGTATTACAATTACAAGAAATCAGTACATCACCTTACAGGTTTTAATGTCATCAGGCATAGCAGTCCCTGATACATATTTTATTACAAAAAAAGAGCTTTTTATGGAGGCGGTTAATCGACTTGAGGGCTTCCCTGTTATTATCAAGCAGGTAGATGGCATGGGTGGCACTGGAGTGATTAAAGTCAATGATACAAAGAATGCTCTGGTGTTTCTTGACCAGCACTTAAAAGACCGCAAAGGTGTTCTTGTGCAGCAATTTTTGCCGCCTGAAAAACGGATAGATATCCGTGTTCTGGTTATAGGTGATAAGGTGGTCGGAGCCATGAAATTAGAACCTCAAAAGGATAATTTCCGAGCCAATATCCATCAGAAAGGAGTGGCTCAAAAATTTGAATTACCCAAAGATTTAGAGGAACTTGCCCTTAAAGCTGCCAAGGCATGTGGTCTTGCAATAGCCGGAATTGACCTTATTATAGAAAATGATTGCCAGCCCGTGGTAATTGAAGCTAACTATTCCCCGGGATTTAAAGGGCTTGAGGCGGCAACCGGCATTGATATAGCTTTACAGATAATAGATTTTGTGGCTTCAACCCATGGTCCTCATCGAAAGAGCGGAGAGATAAATGAAAATATCTAATTTTAACATTACTCAAGATGGCGATGACATACAGGCAAACGCATTGGTTCAATTTGAAGATTGCGACAGGTCTGAAAAAGAGATTTATATTAAAACTGATAAAAAATTTGCAGATGCTTTTTCTGCAAACCCCCATGCTTTTCTTGTGGGATGCCTTTTACCTGCAATTCATCTTGGTGAAAAAAGAATATTTCTTGATGAGGAGATCTGTCCCTTATTAAAAGAGAGCCTTGATATTGCAATGGCAATCCTGGAGCACTGGACAAATGGGAAGTATCAGCCCTTAAAAATCGAAGCAAAGACAAGTGCCATTGTAGAACCGTTGCAGGAACCAAAGACTGGGATGTTCATGTCCGGTGGAATGGATTCTTTAGCAGCCTTAAGATTAAACCGGTTGCATTATCCTGAATCTCATCCTGGATATGTCAATGATGGCTTTTTCCTGCATGGATTTGATATTGGTGGCGTGGTTGAGAGGGGCATGAAATACCATGTTTTTGAAAGGGCTAAAGAGGCTATTATTAAAATCACGGATGATGCAAAAATTGGACTGATTCCTGTATATACCAACATCAGGCATCTTTGTGATGACAGGACTTTATGGCTTGACAGCTTTTTTGGAGCAGTCTTGGCATCTATTGCCCATTCGTTTTCAAGCGGGCTGAATATGGTTTTTATCGGATCCTCCTATGATATCAAAAATCTTCATCCATGTGGCTCTCATCCGCTTCTTGATCCTGAGTATTCAAGCTATAACATGAGAATCAGACACAGAGATTATGAACTTTCCCGCCTTGGAAAAATAAAAATAGTTTCTAAGTGGGATGTTGCTTTCCAAAATTTCAGAGTCTGTCTTGCCAATGTTCCGGATAGACTTAATTGTGGAAAATGTGAAAAATGTGTGAGAACCATGACTGAGCTTACAGCTATAGGTCTGCTGCACAAAACAAAAGCTTTTGTTGAAGATGAAGTATTGCCAGAGCAAATTAATAAGTTTGATATAACAATCAGGGTTAGGCCGCCATTTTATAAACCCATGATTCCTTTACTGAGAGAACAAGGACGAGATGATCTTGCGATAGCCATAGAAAAACAATTAAAGGATTGCTGATGAAAAAAATTAACGTTTTAATACCATTGGTAAATATGCTCGGAGCTGTTTCAACTTATATATATTTTTCATTTATATGGGACTCCGGAACTGTTCAGGAAAATATTCCAGCCTATTACCGAACTCTTTTTTTTGTAATAGGCTTTACCGTTTTGACCTTTGTTTACGTCTTGAGTAGCAGGACAACCATGAAGGCCCTGTTGGAAATTGCGTATGGTAAAGCTGATATACAATCTCTGGAAGTAGACGAACTAATCATCTACAAGGTATTATAATGTCATTGTTTCTAATATCGCTACCCCATTGTTCACCAAAAATTGCAGATGAAATTTTGCCTGATTTTGCATTGAACAAAAATGAGATTTTAGAATCTGAAGATTTTGGTACCTACGAAATATTTGGGTCTTTACCTTGGATGGTTATCAAGGCAGAATTCAGTCGTTTGGTGGTAGATCTTAATAGAAACCCTGATAATAAAAGTGCCAAGGGTGTTGTGGCAAAAACTGATTATCATGGGCGACAAATTTATAAACCATTTAGATATCCTGATGAGGTCGCTATCAGTCAGTTGGTGCAAAAATATTTCAGACCTTATCATGAAAAGATGGAACAGGCTTTTGCCAATCTGGAAATCAAGTTTTTATTTGATTGTCATTCCCTTGAAAGTACAGGACCAAAGGATGCACCAGATGCCGGTAAAAACCGAAAAGATATTATTTTAAGCAATAATGGTGACATAGATGGGAACTTAAGTCCGGCAAAAGGCTTGGTTTCCTGCCCTGTAAATATTTTAATGTTTATCAAGTCGGCATTTGAAAATTATGGGTTCTCGGTAGGTATTAACAAACCTTACAGCGGGGGTTTTACAACTATTCACTATGGTGGAAAATACCTTAATAAAAATGCCCTTCAGATAGAAATCAATCAGGGTCTTTTTATGAATCCTGGGGATACTGCTCCTGATAATGAAAAAATTAAAGGGATCCGGATTAAAGTTTTAAATGTTTTTAAAAAGCTTTCAGACTATTTTTCCTGAATCTTTACATGCAGATGGCGTATGCGACTGCTTAAAACCTGGCAGATCTTAAGAGCAATTCTAGGATACTCCATCACGGTCTCGTTAAATTCCTGCTTATGAAGAATTAAAAATCGGGAGGGTTTAGTAGTACGGATTGTTGCTGATCTTGGTTCATTTTCAAGCAATGCCATTTCACCAAAAGAATCTCCTGGTCCAATTTTATCAAGAAACATTGTCTCACCATCTGCCTTTTCCTTAATAACTTCAACTTGACCGTCAAGAATTAAAAAGACAGTTTCTCCCACACTATCTTGCTTGATAACAGTACGAATTTCAGGGTAGTCCATTTCTTTTGTAACAGAAGCAATTGCCGCCAACTCTGCTGCGGTAAGATCAGAAAACATATCGATCTTTTTTAAAAGAAGTATTTTTTCACCAAGGGTTATCTCGGCTGATTTCATTCTCTGGGGGTCTTTGGACTCTTTATCTGTCTTTTTAAGAACCATTTGAACTTCCTTTGAAATATTTTGATTTATTGAATTTTTAAGATCACTTAACATATCATGCCCTTCAAAAAAAGAGGGCTCATCATTAGCCAGGCTTATGCCCATCAATACATCAACCCAATCCTCAGAAGAGATCAGGTTTGAAAAAACATTTTTGCCATTAAGATCAAACTTGGGTATTTTTGTAATTTTTTTACCTTCAGCAAGGGTTACAGTAAGTGTCGGGCTTTCCAGCAGTGGCAACATAATATTAAACAGTTTTTTGTCCATAATATCGCTTAAAAGCTCTATGGCATTGGCTCTTTGTTTGGTATTCAGAGAGAATATCCCCCTCCATGAAGTTTTCATTTTGTCGGTTTTGTCATGAATAGCAAGGATCCGGATTATATTTTCCAATTCCAGCTCTTTTTTTTGAACCATATGCTCTCTGACCAGATTTCTTCCCTTGGATTCAGGCAAATTCTCAAGGTTTTGACTCATGGCAAGGTATGCATAACATTTGTCCAGGCTCTTTTTTGCAAACATGAAAACATCAAAATCTTTAATGTCGAGCGTTTCCAAGAGTTCAAATAACCCTCGGCGTATACGGGTGCTGGGTAGTCCCAAAGATTCAATCAGCATTTTGTTATTCTGGAATTGGGAGTCCTTAATTTTAATTTTGGCAAATTCATGTATAGCATCTGAATGATCGCCTAAGAGGAGAATAGCTTTTTTAAATGAAAAATCATCAGTAATTTCAAGTTCTTTAAAGGCTGCCATTTTGACATCGTCTTGTTTATAAAAAAGATAGGCGTAAATAACATGTTTAAGTTCTCTTGCTCTTAAACGGGAGAGAGCCAGGATGATATCTGGTATGATGGGGTCAATTTCACGTTCTTTGAGTATTGTGAGAAGTATATCTATGTATTTTCTTTTCCGGGTTAGCCCTGCACTGATGATACCTGCCTGTCTGTTTTGTATATTGTCACTTTCAAGTAAGTCATCTATCATTGTTACATATTCATCAGGTTTTTGAGAATAAAGATATGCCACTGTAAACCCTTTGATAACAGGATGAGAGTTATTGATATAAGCTGTCAAATCCATATCTTTGACATCATCAAATCCGTATTTATACAGGATTTTCATAATGGCAATTGTTACCTCGGGTTTTGCAGGATCCAGTACAGGTATAAGCCCTTTAATGGAATTTTCCATGAATTCAGTTGATAGCATTTTGATCAATGCAACCTTTGTTTCATCATTTTGATGTTGAAGGGTTTTGAGAATGTTTTTATCAAGACTTTCATTTGAAAAGCTCTTGAGAAGTTTACCATACCATATGGCATCCTTTCCCCTTGCTGCCAGAAATGATTGTTCCAGATCATTTATAATTTTGCCTTCTTTAAAGATTTGTCCCAGTTCATTTTGTTCCAGGCTTTTTATATCCAGAAGATTGTTTGAAATCAGATCCATCAGTATTTTTGCATATTTTGATTTTAATATGATAGGTGCAGCAATCCAGCAAAGCACAAAGGGCAGGGCAACAAGAGTCAAGTATCTTGGATGGAAAAGGCCTTCAGAGATAAGAATCAGTCCGGATCCGACAAACAGACCTATCCTTACAACAGTACCCCTTAAGAACGGGCGTATCATGCCCCTGTAAGATTCTGGGAAGAGGCCAATTAATATGGAGCCTGCCGGCACATTTATGGTTGTACGAATAATATTTGTGGACATCCTTGCATACATTGCTGAAAACATGTCAAAGCGGAATAGAAAAGCAAAAAAAGCAATCATATAATTAAAAGGGTGAAACATAAGTGCAACAGGTAATCCCCATTTGCCATAAATCCTTCCAACAAAAAGCAGAATAAACAGACTTACAATGTACAAAGAACCCCGAAAGTAGCCAAAAAACTGGATCATACTTGTTTCACTTGCAAACTGGTCATTAATGGCATAGTTAAATTGGTAATTCATGATTGGGATAACCACATTTGGCATAAAGGTCAGAACCAAAACGATTTTCATTAAAACCGAACTTTTAATTAAGGGTAAAACCTCCTTGAATTCCTGAATCATGGATGCTTTCTTTTTCTCTATTCCTTCTTTTGTTTTAGGGAAAATAAGAGTGGGGAACTTGCGTCCCATGGATTCAACAATTACAGCACCCAAAAGCGTTGTACAAAAATAAAGATATAATAGGTTGTCAAGTTGGAAAAGTTTTGCAAAATAAGGGGTGCCAAAGCTCCCTAAAATGAGCCCTATAACCCCTCCGGCAGTAAGTAAAGGAAACAGTCTTTTTGACTGCCTGGTATTAAACAGGTCATTACACAGGTTCCAGAAGAGCAGTGCCTGGAGCAGTTCAAATTGGCTTTTGAGCATAAAAAGAATTGGGTATAAAATATCTATTCCAGTCGGAATGAGAAGTCTTATTCCAGTAATACTTAAACCACAAAAAATAAAAAGGTATGATAAAAGTCTTGCCCCGGGTATTTTACCCATAAAAGCGGTTAATAATCCGGTGATAAAAAATGTTGCCACAGCATTGGCCATGTTGACTATTGGCAGGTATTCAACACCATATCGTTTTAAAAATGCTGTTTCTGCATAATTATTAAGTATAATTCCGGAACTGCGAATAATAAACAGCAATGCTGCTGTCCATAACAAAAGACTGATTTCGTCTTCATATATTTTTAAAAGGCTTAAAAATTTAGCTCGCATCAATCAGCCTTAAGGACGAGTCTGAATCCGGTTGTTTGAAATTTTGCACCAGGATGGGCATATGATCTGTTAGCACTTCTTAGATAGTATCCATATTTATACCAGCTTCCACCCCGTTTGATCTTGTTTTCTGTTGTTATAATACCATAGGTAGTACTATCAACCTCGCTTTTGTATTCTTTGTAATTGTCAGAGCACCATTCCCAGACATTGCCATGCATATCATAAAGACCCCAGGGGTTAGGCTGAAAGCTTTTTACGGGAGCTGCCTGACTGGGTTGTATGCCTTTGGACGTATAATAGCTGATACATTCAGGGCATTTCTTTTTGTTATTTTCATACATGGCTTTTGAGCAATCAATCCCATCCCCCCAACTATAGGTTGTTGTAGTGCCTGCCCGGCAAGCATATTCCCATTCTGCTTCGGTGGGGAGTCTGTATTTGCTTTTAGTTAGCTTGTTGAGTTTTTTAATAAATTTTTTGGTATCATGGTAAGAGACTCTTGTTACAGGAAAGTTATCCCCTCCTTTTTTTCCGGACAACAATTGCCGTCCCATAACTGCTCGCCATTGTTTTACAGTCACCTCTGTTGTCTGAAGATAATAGGCCTTGGAGATGGTTACTTTATGTTGGACTTCATTTTTATCGCGATAGGGTTCATCTTTGGGGCTGCCCATTATAAATGTGCCTGGTTGTACAAGAATAAACTCCATACCCAGGTGGTTGGTAAAATTTTTTTCATAGGATAATCCTGTATCTGAAAAGACAAATAAAAGGATTAACCAGAAAATGAAAAAATATAAGATTTTATTTTTGAATTTTAAAGCAGATAAGGATTCCATAATTATTTTTGAACTCCCTTCTTGGTAAAATATCACAAAAAATGTGGTATTGTTTGCATTGCTATGCTTCATACCACTGCAAATCAATAGTTATACTACACAGATTAAATGATCTTTTCAATATAAGAAGCTGAAATATAAAATTGAGGTTTACCAAAACTATTGATTTGATCGGTCTATTTAAATTCTATGCTCCAAGGTAGGCTTTTTTAACATCCGGGTTGGTAAGAAGGTTGTCTGCTTCACCCTATTTTTAATGTTTTGATTGTTTTTTTTTCTCTTAAGCATGTACGGCATAATTGGTACGACGATTGTCGAGGAATATGAGCGGGCTTGATTTCTTTTTTTCTTGATCTCTTTATTATATTTAACAGATTATTGGAATATTTTTTACTATCAGCATAGATTAGCCCTTGGGCTCCTATAAAGGAGCAAGATATGGCAGCAAGGGCTTGACCATATTGAAGAGCTGAGATCACTTCATTTTTTGAAAGCCATTTTTTACTTTTTCGGTTGTTTCCAACCAAAACATTTATAAGACCAGTTGTACACCAGTCCCCGGCTCCAGTGGTGTCAACAAGTTTAAGCACGGGTTGTGGATTAAGGTGTACCCAATTTGATATTTTATTGTTCTTTTTCCGATAACAAAATTGCAAACCATTTTCACCATTAGTATGTACTATAAGAACAGTCGCACTTTCATCAGCATTAGACCTTAATTTTTCAGCAACTTTGAATGATATTTTATCTGCTGAAAATTTAACTATTTTTGAATTGAGCGAGTTTTTCATGAACGCTTTAATATTTCTTGCACTATTGGGCTCATAGACAGTCCAATTATTATTTTTGTTAAAAAATTCTTTTAGTAAAGAGATGCCCGGCGAGCTACGATCAGTATATAAAATATCGAATTCTTTTGATTTTTCTAAAACCATAGTGATAGATTGTTTGTCAAATAAACTTACTTTAGGTAAGTCCTGCCCACATTCTGCGCAGGTCATTAAAAACTTATGTTTTAAATAAATCCCTTTTTTACTAATGAGTTCTTCAATGATCATTGGAGCTTCAATTGTTTTTTTACCAACAGCAATTTGAGAAACTTCGGAGTTTACTAAATTTTCGTTTATTATTCTACCAGCGGTGCCTTCATAGCGTTTTGTTATTACGGAAGAGTTCCAGCCCATGAATGAAAGTGCAGCAGTCACATTCCCGCAAGACCCTCCATTCAAATAGCTTATAGAGTCAAAATCTTTTATTATATCCAAACATACTAATCCTGCACCTAAGATTTTTGGAGTTACACTATTTGTTAAAGAAGGTTTAATTGTCATATGCTTCACCTGCCACCCATATTTCGATCGGTTCAATATTTATTGGATCCAACAGAATATCACTGTTTGGTACTCTATAATTAGTTGTTTCAGCATACATTATTGGAAGTCTTTTTTCAACAGCAGCTATAATTGCGCCAATACTCGATGTTTTATTATCAAGTGGAGTAATGAGAACCATAACATTACCAGGAAGGTTCTGCAATAAACGGTTATAATAATCTGAAAGCTTGACTATTTCTCTGTAAACGCTGAATGGAGAACTATGGTCAACATAGATGATATTATTATTAAATGTTCGGATTTCTTCAAACAAAACTTGTTTTAAATCAAGAATCAATTCGTCTGTTTGTCGGGGGTTGCTACGCCTGAATGGCAAAATAGGACATGTTTCAATACATGCTTTATCAATTCTGTTGTGAATTTTAAGTAACCTAGTGGGATCATTTTTACCAATAATGGGTATCCAAACATATTTTTCCTCATCAGAAGAGGGTTTTTCAAATCCATACATAAAAGTTGGCTCTAAGATCTGATCAGAAATAATCCCAAGATCTAATGTTTCATTGGGAAGGCTTGCAATATGAATATTCTTAATATTTAAATTTTTCTTATTTTTAATAATAAAACTTAAAAGAGGGGCAAATAATGAACGTGGTAAACCTCCGATATCAATAATGACATCAGAGAATTGCTTAAAATGATGACGGATATTATATATTTTAGATACAATTTGTCTTCCACCAATAGCCCTATTTCTGGAATCAAACATGTCGATTTTTAATGGTGAGTGTATTGTTTTAAACTGTTTCAAAAGTGCGCGATTTTTATTTATGGATTGATTTAATGTCCCATTCTTATCATCAGACGATTCAACTGAGAAATCTATAGGAAGAACAAATGGTTTATTGCCACTTTCAATTAAATTTTTTGCTGCCATCATTGATCTGGGATCAAAGCCTAATCCTGAAATAATAAGAGGAGGATTACAAGTTTCGGCAATTCGTTCTGTCCAAAATTTTGTAAATTCTTTTGTATAGTACCCATTATCCCAGTTCATCAGTTAGCTCCTAATTCATCAGATTCCGACTAGATTTCATTTTTTTAATTTTCTCCGGCTTAAATGACCTAGTGCACAATTTATACAGAAGCTCCAACCGAAGATGTTGAAAATCCCCTTTTTGTAAAGGTAGAGAATAATTAATACAGATTAATCTGTTTAAGGAAAAAGGGTATTTAAGCTCGGATCCTTTAGCTCCCTGCTTGCTACTTTTTTCAGGGATTAATATATTGTGTGCAATGGCGGTTGTCAGTATTTCTAATAAGTCGTTATGCCAAGTTATTCCTGAAGACTTCGTGTTCTCAAGAATTTTAATATCTGATTCACTCAGGGCAAACTGAGTTACTCCTGGAGCATGCGGAGCGTTAGGTTCGTACGTTCGGAGTTTAAAAAAATTACCCAAATTTTCAATCAATTGGTTCACTCTATCTCCGTGATATAATCGTAAAATTACATTGTTAATATATTTTGAAACAATTTTTTTTAAAATTTTTTCCTGCTCATTCAACTGGATAATTGTATGATTATTTAATTCAACTCTATATATCAATCGATCTACAAAAGGTGAAAATACTCGTAGAAAATGTTCAACATTGTTATTTGAAATAGATAATATATCATCGAAGCCGCTATATAATGGTAGTTTTGCTCGTTTCTTCCAAAAAAGAACCCCAGCTTGTTTATCTTTTGATGAAATATTATCTAATGAAAAATCAATGTTATTTTTGGCATCATGCTCAGGAAATAAAGATAAGTCTGGTTTGTTTAAAAAACGATGTGCTTTTATTAATATGATTTCACCTAATTCTGGTGAATAATCTTTGTGCTTCAAATAGTTGCTAAACTCTGGGATATCATAACTAAATTGTTTGAGACAGCTCTTAATTTCTTTTTTCTGTTCTTTAATTACCGGTATGAACTCTTTTGATGAATATGTCTGTTCATTTTGTAGTGCACCCTCTATCATTTCTATTGAATATTCGTTGAGTATGGAGCTAACTTTGAGTCTTCTGCCAACAAGCACTTTAATAAATCTGTTATATAAAGGTTTGTCTTTAAGCTCGTGATCAAGGTCCAAAGTCAAAATTTCTCTTCCCTCTGTTACACCGCTTTTGTGGCCAAGTAATTTTTCAATAGGGAAAACATGTTTCCTTGTAGTTATCCACCTTGGGAAGGAGTTTCGTTTTTCTAAGAAGAGAGATGCATCTTCAAATTGATCTATATATAAGTCGTGAACATCATCAATCATTAAAATGAAATTAGCATGGTTATTATTTTTTTGTGCATTTATAAGATCCAGTGAAGAGAAACGATTATGTAATTCAAGTTTTTCTGGTATTGGAGTGCCTGGAAAACTATTTAAAACCATTGCAACGAGTTTTTCTTTTTCTTGTATAATTATTTTAAATTCGGCAACGGTTTTATCCTCTGAAAATATTGCTGGAGGCATCAAGTCTGTTGAAATACACTTGATTACAGGAGGGTCAGTTGCCTCTTTATAGTTATACAGTTTTTCAATTGATAATAGTAATTGTTTGGCAACTCGTAAATCAAAAAGGGTACAGAAAAGTTGTTTATTATTAATTTCTTGAATATTTACATTTGCAGTTTCTGCAAAGAATTCATCAATTTGGATGTATAAACCGATATAATTAATTATATTATCATCGATAATCATAGCATCTTTTAGTACTTCATAAATATGAGAATAAGTTGTTTTTTGTTTAGTGATTTCAATAAGTATTTCTATAGTAAATAAGCGTAAAATACTTGATTTCCCCGCGCCGGGACTACCAACCAACCACGTGGCTTTTGGAAGTAAAAGATGTTCTATATTTAGGAGTTTTCTTATAACATGAGGCGCGTACATTGATAAGAAACTTGCATTTGTTAAACCGGTTCTATCAGAGAACCTACTCAAGAATGGATTTCTTTGGATAAAAGCCATTACCTTATAATACTCCTGTGCCTTTCAATTCTTTTGAACAAAGGATAAAATATTTGATGAGTACCGTCCGGTTCAGATGCGAGACGATTCCATAGTATGTATAGAGAGTTATTCGGTGTGTTGTGATGAAGAGTTAGAGTAAGTCCACACTTTTTATAACCAAATGTTACGTCTTTAGTATGCTCATCTCCCATTCTTTTTTGATAATATTTTGTACAAAGATTACCTATGGGACTATTTTTTGTTGTTATTGCAAGAGATTCATCCAGCATTACAATGGGCTTAACCTTTAGATTTTTAAGTTGAGTTTTAAAATTACTGATATTTTGCTCTACTTGAGAAACAGCTTTTTGAGTAGTGACCATTGGACACAGGTAAACCTGGCAACCATCTGATAGCAGAGTATTGAGCATGGATGGTTTCTCAATGATTTTTTTTCCATTTTTTACTATTTCCTGAGGAAAAGTTTTTGATTCCAGTTGTTTTAGTGTCCCTTCTAAATTAGAACCTTTCATACGAACTAAAGTTGTACCACTTGCACTAAAATCATCAATTAAGAATAAAAGCTTAAAACGTGATCCTGTGCCTAATTCTTTTTCTAGCTTTGCTATCATGTCATTGCATTTATGTTGATCAACATGATAGCTTGTCAATATTTGTTCATTACTGATTGTTTTATTTTGTCGTCTAAAATAATCAATTCTGGCCCCATCACTCATCCCAATATATAATGTACTTCTCTCAATTTTCTTAAACGCTTCAAGTTTAGCGATTTTATTAACTTTATATCTTTGAATCTTCTCCTTTTCTGCAACTCGATCAAATTGTATTCTTCTGACTATTTCATGGTATAAAATTCCTGATAAAAGCTCAAATTCTCTTCGGGAGATGAATATTAAATTGTTTAGAACAAGATCAAGTGCAACCTTACGGTCTTCCGCTTCAAACTGCTTTATCCATAAATAGAAATGTTCAAGAAAATGTCTACCAGGTGCATACATTTCATAGTGATCATACTTATATTCTCCTAGAAAATGTAGGTCTGAAAAAATTTTTACAGCTTGGGCCTCATCTTCAACAATGGGTTCAATAATATCCTTTAGGAGTTGTTTTGAAAGTTCAATCTTCATATATTCGCTATCTTTCCAAACTGGTAAGCTGGTTAAGATTAAATAAAGGACCATTTTTATGAATATTTTTAAGAATTAATAAGGTCCCGGATGATTCCTGATATTTTTTTTCTTTTCCAAGCCATAAACATGCGTTAGAAAATGGTCGTTTTTTTCCAACACTTATTGAAGGATCCCAGCTCAAAAGTTCTTCATCATTACCATCAATTTGGCCTTGATCACCAATACAAAGTATGTTTGTATTGGCTGATTCGGCAATAGCCACAACAACTGAAAGTTTGCTAGCCCAAATTGGGAATATATCTATTGAGTGTCCTGATACTTTATATTTCATAAACTGAGAATATTGCCCCAATGATGTTAATATATCATTAAGGAAATTAGTTCTTTCTGCACTGGTTCCTTTGCGAATTGAAATATGGGCTGGTTTCTCAGAAATTTTAATCTTTTCTGGTTTTATTTTTATTATTATTGATTTAATTAATGCACACAGAGGCCAGATATTTTCTGATAGTATAATCGCATCCTCTGATAAAAGTGAAAGCGTAACTCCATTATGTTGCCCAACTAAGATATGATGATGGAAATCAGAAGGGATATCATTTTGCAATGCCTTGATAATAGATTGTCCTCTCCCGGTGGCAATACCAATTTTCAGGCCAAGCTCAAGAAGTCTTTTGAGTTCCATAATAATTTCTTTTCTTATTGGGTCCAAACGGTTTTTAGTATCAACAAGAGTGCCATCATAGTCAAGAACAATGCCTGAAAATTCTTTGTGTAATGCTGCATATTGTTTTTGATCATTGATATTTTTTTGTTTGTATTCCATTTCATCGTTTTTATAGTGGAGGCTGTGTAATTTACGACCCCATTGTGGAACTTTTGGTTTTCCTGGATCTAACAGTCTTTGCTTTGCAAGATCACTAAATAATGCAATGGAACGTGTTATACAATAGATACCTCCCCAAACACCACTATAGGGAGAAGCAATTGAATATATTTGACTGTCAGCTGGTAGTGTACGTTGAAATTTGGTAATAAACGATTCTGATTCTTTAGAATAGAAATTTATCATTAAAGTTATATCTTTCCATTGCTCATACCAAAGGAATCGACCGTGTCCAAAATTTCTTGGATCAGTAAGAAAGCATGAACAAACACCGGATTCGGCTAATCTAGATTCCAAATCCCATCCGGCTGGCATACCCCATTCAGATGAAATTATCTGAATAGTTTTTATTTTTGACAGATTTGTTGTTGAGATAGGTGACTCTGAATTATGTTTTATTGCTAATTGAACTGGTGATTCATACTCAAAATTGTTACCCAAAAGATATTTTTCAAAATGAGCTATTAAACATGAGATAGCAATGACTGAGTTTACTGCTAAGAATCCATCCTTAGGTGTACTGACTCTAGGATAAACAGCATAAGATTGCTTTGGATACGATTCGGACAGCCTTACAAGAGCGGAGCTATGAGTCATGGAAAAAATAAGAACACGACATCCAATAGCTATGGCTTTTTTAAAAACTTGTAATATATCATGATTTTTTCCGCTGGCTGAAAATAATACAACGATGTCAGGTGTGCTAATAGTATGGTAGAACTCATAGGGTGTTAATGATTTTGCAATGCCTAAATTATGACTCTCATGAAAATACTCCCATAATTTTGCCAGACTTAATGAACCACCGGAGCCAATACAAAAAGCTGATCCTGAAATCCAATTTGAATCAATATCTTTAGGAACAACAGAAGGCGATCTCCAGACAGTATTCCATGTTTTTTCTACCTCAGTAATTTCTAAAAAATATGATCTTTTTGCCATTATTAACACTTTTTATGTTGAAGAGAGCGTATCTTGATATTTTATATCTTAGATATATTCCATTTTTACAATCAAAGATACCGCAATAAAATATTTGTATATGTTAATAAACAAAACTTAGTATCATTTTCATGAATTATATAAAAAATCAAGAGTTCTTTGGTAATAGCAATTTTTAGTTGGCACTATTGCCATCTTAAGAGCTATCACTTTTTAAAGATCTTGACTTTTTTTTGTCAGAAGCAATTTTAATATATTATAGAAAATGATATCACTCTTTATTGATAGGCTATTGGAAACTCAATTCCTGCTTTTGAATAAGTTGTAAAGAAAATTTTTACAACTTTTTATTAAGGTGGTAAATGGAATTAGCCTAAGGCATTAAGAAGTTCATGATATGAATAATAACATTCAAAATTATCATAGCTATGACCTAAGAATTTTTGATGCCATGATTGGAGTTGATTTGATCAATCTCGCTATATTCTATGCTCCAAGGTAGGCTTTTTTAACATCCGGGTTGGTAAGAAGGTTGTCTGCTTCACCCTCAAGAACAAAAAGTCCATTTTCAATCACATAACCACGCTGGGCAAATTTAAGTGCCAGGCGGGCGTTTTGTTCAACTAAAAGGATTGTTGTTCCAAGTTTATTTATTTCTTTTAAGGCATCAAACATGTCAAGCATTAACAAAGGAGCAAGTCCCATGGAAGGTTCATCAAGAAGCATTATCTTGTGACCGCTCATATATGCTCTTCCCACAGCGAGCATTTGCTGTTCACCACCACTTAAGGTTCCTGCAAGCTGGTCTTTTCTCTCTTCGAGTCTTGTAAAAAGATCAAAAACCCATTTTTTGTCTTTTACAATTTGCTTCTTGTCTTTTCTGGCAAAGGTTGCAAGGATTAAATTTTCTGTAACAGTAAGGTTACCAAAGATTCTTCTGCCTTCAGGCACATGGGAGATTCCAAGCTTTGCTACAACTTTATCTGCGCTATACTTAAGGATATCTTCACCATTGAATTTGAGGATTGAACCTTCTTCAGAAGGGATCATTCTTGAGATAGCTCTTAGGGTTGTGCTTTTACCCGCTCCATTGGCACCGATTATGGTTACTATTTCACCCGCCTCAACAGAAAAATTTATTCCGTGGAGAGCTTTTATATTTCCATAAGAAACACGTAAATTTTCAATTTTAAGCTGCATCAAGTTAGATCCTCCTTGCCAAGATAAGCTTCTATAACTTTAGGATTATTCTGAATTTCTTCAGGCGGTCCCTCGGCAATTAGTTCACCAAATACCAGAGTTTGAATATGCTGACATAATTCCATGACAAACTTCATCCTGTGCTCAATTAAGAAGATAGCAACTTTAAAATCTTCATGTACCTGCCTGATGATTTTAATCATTTGACCAAGTTCATCGGGAGTCATGCCTGCTGTTGGTTCATCAAGAAAGAGTATTTTCGGATTTGTGGCCATTGCTCTTGCCATTTCCACACGTCTTTGGGCACCATAGGGAAGGCTTGTTACATTTTGGTCAGCATGTTGTTTGATATCAAAGAGTTCAAGTAGTCTATATGAATTTTCTTCAATTTCAGATTCTTGTTTTCTGCATGCCGGAGTATTAAAAAAAGCTCCTATAAGTCCATAGGACAATTGGGAATAGTGTGCCATTCTGATGTGATCAAGGACACTCATATGCCTCCATAACGCGATATTCTGGAAAGTTCGTCCTATACCTTTTGCAGCGATTTCATTAGTTGCAAGTCCTACAATGTTTTCACCCTTTAGTGCTATTGAGCCTTCTGTGGGCGTATGAACTCCTGTAATTAAATTGAATATTGTTGTTTTACCTGCACCATTAGGTCCGATAAGACCAGTAATCTGTTTAGGTTTAATATCTAAATCATAATTATTTACAGCTCTTAAGCCCCCAAAATAATGGGTCATCTTATTTACATTGAGCAATGCTTCCATTCCTTAACTCC
>JAGLHT010000040.1 GCA_023143455.1 Desulfobacterales bacterium | reverse complement strand
GCCAACAGTTTTAATTGCACCCATTTTTTATATTATATCAAATTCAGTAATGCATAAGCTGTTATCCCTAAAACAACGCCAATCTCAGTCTCCATATAAAACATGTTACTATATAACAACTAATGACGAAATTCCTGCATTAAACACGTAAGAAAAAAATTCTCCGAAGACCCTGTATGAAATAATTTAATTAAAATTAAAAAATTTTGCAGCCTTAAAGGCAATGCAGCACCCTCCCCTTAAGGTTATTTCCTTATTACAAGTTTATTTCCATACCCTCTTTTACAAAAAACACTTCCATGCCTTTTAAATCGCTTGGGTTACAAAGTTTTTCTGACAATTTATCAATTTTTTCATCTGAATTAAGAGGCTCATGATGTACAAGCGCTAGCTTTTTCACCCCTGCTTGTTGCGCCGCTTTAATTGCATATTCCATAGAGGTGTGTCCCCAGCCAACCTTTGAAGTACTATATTCCTCTTCAGTATATTGAGCATCATGAATCAAAAGGTCTGCTCCTGCAAAAAAATCACTAACTAGTTGATTCAGCTCTATTGCAATTTCTTTTCCTTCTATACACCTTGATTCATCATAGTTAGGATCATCAGGAGGTATAAAAAATAAATTTTGAAATGGTTCGGTATCATAGGCTGTACATATTATTTTATCTTTATATTCAAACCTGTAACCAAAACAGAGAATCGGATGGTTTAAATATTTAGCAATAAGTTTAATCTCGTCATATCCCAAATCTATCAATCCTTCTTTTGAATCAATATAATCAATATTCGCACTAAGCTCTCCATGGTTTATTGGAAAATATTTATATTCTAATTGTCCGCCAACAATTTTCTCTAATTTCTCATTTTTAACAAAGTCAACAGGTCCAAATACTCGCAACTCTGACCCCGGGACAAATAAAGGGGTAAAAAAAGGAAACCCCATAATATGGTCCCAATGGGTGTGGGTTAATAAAATATCAGCTTTTATATGACCTTCTGGGTAATCATTAGCCATAATATCATTACCAAGTTCCCTGATACCAGATCCTGCATCCACAATAAACAATCGATCAGGATTATGAAACCTAATTTCGATACACATGGTATTGCCACCATAGCGTACAGTTTTGGGTCCCGGGCATGGTATTGATCCCCTGACTCCCCAGAATTTAATTCTCATTTTGTTACCTTTTCTACCCTTTTTGAGCTATATGTAAAAATTCTTTTGCTTTCTCAAGTTCATCGACAATTATCCCTTCTATGCCTGATAAGCTGTTGTGATCTATATTCATTTTATCCAACATATTTATCAACAAAGAATCATTCAGATTAAATACCATATCATGCCCCTCTGTCAATTCATTACTTTTTTTTTCTTCAAGAATTTTTGCAAAAATATCTGCAAGGGCTATAATTTGAACTACTTGGGTATTTTCAACATCAGCAGTAAATGGGAAATGATGATAACATATTGTTTCATAAATAGCACCAGCAATGCCCCATTTTCCGGCAATCTGTTTCCCAATTTGAGAATGATTTATCTTAAGAAGTTTATTCTCTGCCCGAATAATTGCAACACCTTCCTCTTTTACTACTTTTTCCACAAGAGCATAATCTTTTGTAAAGCAGTTAATTAAAGGTATTTTGCCTATGTCATGCAAAAGCCCTGCAACAAAAAATTCGTCTTTGTTTTTCAATCCCAGCTCAGGCATTGATGCAATGATTTTGGCAGCAGTTCCTACGCAGATGGAATGTTCCCAGAATGCATCAATAGAAGATGCTTTTACAGATTTTGTTTTATTTAAAGTGCCAAGAATTGCCGTACTGATGGCAAGGTTTTTTATTGTATTCATTCCAAGCATAATAATTGCTTTTGTCAATGAAGTTACACGATCACGCATTGAGTAATATGCTGAATTTATGAGTTTTAACACATTTCCGGTTAAAACAGGATCCAAAGCAATTACTCTGTTTAAATCATTTGCCGTTGTATCAGGACTGTTACAGACTTTTAACACCATTGAAATTGTTGTTGAAAGGCTTGGCATATGAGCAATGTATTTTCTAATTTTTTTTTCGCTGTTAGTTTCCAAGGCACTCATAAACAATCCGATAAATAATTTGAAAAATATTCCGCGGTTAATTTTTACGAAATTATAATTACTATATTTAAAAGTATACAACACCTTAAAATTTTATACAAATAAAATTTATCCATTCCGAGATCACAACTGTTAATCCTCGCGCTATTACTTATAATGAAACTGCCGAGCATACAATCATACTTTTTAAAAAACTAATTGTACACCATGACGATTTATAATAAATTTAGAGAACATTTCCCCAATTTTCACGAAAAGATATAACAAAGGCTATAATATCTATTTTAGGTTTTATTTTTTCAGACTAGTTTATGAACAACCACACTCCTGTAAATTTGATTTATCTGGACGTTTTTCCAACAGTTATAGTAATTCAATAGTTACTTTACAGACTATTTTACTGCATTCTTCAGCCTGACCTTCTTCACCGAACCTGTTTCTTAAGGTTTTGCAGTGGGTGGTTTGATAAATATCTATAAATTTCCCCCGAAGCTCAGCACCAAGAATTGCAGGTACATCCCAGTTTTTTCCAAAGGATCTTTTTAATTTCGTTGTTAACATCTAAAGTACCTCCTAATAAAAATATTTTTGTTTAACTTGTTATCATCTAAAATGTCTATTAAGCTACCCAAGCAATCGAGTCCAACGATTTATTTCGATGGGAACCATCTAAATAAACGATGCTAAATAAGTAATGGGGCAAAAAAAATAGGAGGTAAAATGGAACTACGCCAGTTAAAAACATTAGAGCAGTATCTAATAACTGTCCAAAGGCGGGAACTGACTGGATTCAAGCATTTGCTGATTATTGCTCCAAAGAAGATCCAGCATTAGAAAAATGTAAAGAATGCATCTCAAAATGCGAATCTCAATGGGATAAAAACTAAACTGCGCATTAAGGTTAATAAATTATTTTTTTGTCGAATAAAATAAAAAATGCCCTAAACAGTATTCCATTCAGGGCACTAGATTTTTAAGCAATAAAACGGTTAACTATAACACAGTTACATTTGTTGCTGCAGGACCTTTTTGCCCTTCTTCAACATCAAATGAGACGCGATCCCCTTCATTTAGGGATTTGAAACCTGTTGAATTAATGCCCGTGTGATGTACAAATACATCTTTTCCGTCTTCCTGTTCGATAAATCCAAAACCTTTTGAGTCGTTAAACCATTTTACGATACCGTTAGCCATGTTGGCACTCTCCTGTAATAAAAAATATAATAATACCAGTTTCTAACTTTAAAGGTAATGCCAACACTATTGTCGGGGATATACACCTTTAGAACGAAACTTCGTGCATGCGCTTCACATAATACAGCGCAATCTTGAATATAATAATAGGCATACCCCTAAAAGTCAAGCACTAAATGAAATTTTTATTTTTTAATATGGTGCTTCTGAGAAAATGACGATAACAATTTCAAGTAAAGAAGACAAACAAAATAGTAGTGCCAATTTTGAATGCACCAAGGATCCAAAATGCATTTAACAATTGGAAGGCATTATATTGTTTATTTATTTTAACAAAAGCATTATATTGTTTATTTTAGAGGTCGAAACAATTGGACCGTAGCTTACTAATTATCAAAATGAGGTGTCAAAAATGAAAATTCTTGTGGGATATAAAGGAACAAACGTTGGTAAGGACTTAATGAATATTGCTGCAAAACATGCAAAGGCGTTTGATGGTAAAATTCTGATTGTAACATCTTTAATAGGTGGCGAAAAAACAGAAGGTCAAGAGATTGCTAAAGCAAAAGATAATCTTGAACAGGCAAAGGTCTATTTTGATAATGCGGGTGTTGAATCTGAAACACATTTACTGGTAAGAAGGCTTGAAGCTGGAGAGGACATTGTGACCTTTGCCAAAGAAAAAAATGTTGACGAGATTATCATTGGAGTTAGAAGCCGATCGAAAGTAGGAAAATTAATTTTTGGTTCCACAGCACAGACCGTTACCCTTGGAGCACATTGCCCAGTTCTTACGGTGAAATAAACTATAAAGCTACAACAAATAGGCAGGCTGAATACTATTGCAAAAATTATTCAGCCTATAATCATATCTATGCATGCAATAAAAATTTAAAGGTCTTGCCTCCCTATTTATAAGAAAGAAGACTCTGGCTAAAATAATTTTCTGAGATTTTCAACCTCCAAACATTACAAATTAATTCTATTCTCCAAATCCTTTTTAAAATTTATTTTATTATTTTTGAACTTTTCCAAATTTATGGTGTCATTGTTTATAAGAGAGGGAAAAAGTATTAAATTAATTTGAAATAAAAGGAGGTCAATATGAAAAAAATAATAATCACAACAATGGCAATAACTTTTGTACTCACTGTTACTATAGGGTCGGCATACGCAGGCTCTTCAGATCGCCTTCGTAAACACCTTAAAGGTGTCCTCATTAGTTCAAACCCTGCTCTTTTAGGAGCAACAATAATTAACAAATTGAATCAAGATTTACCTAAGGTTTATGTGTCTGAACCAAGGCAAAACAAGAGGGACGACAGAGGACGCTATAAAAACCGCAGAGATAACCGTCATTATCAATACGGCCCTAACAGGCATAGATATATGGAGTCTAAAGGTCATTGGGCAGTAAAAAGAACATGGGTGCCTGAAAAATATGAAAAAAGATGGAATCCTGGTCATTACAATAAACGAGGAAGATGGGTGCCTGGCAAATATAAAAGATTTGTAGTAAGAGAAGGTTATTGGCAAGAGAAAAGAATTTGGGTTTCTCGTTATTAATTATAAAACTCTGGCGTTAAACTATAGGTTATATATTGGCCTCAAACATTGACAATATTGAAGAAAATGATCTGGTTTCCAGGCTGAAGCAAGGACAAGAATGGGCATTTAATATCCTTGTAAATAAATACCAGAACATGCTTTTAAAGATAGCTTATGGAATAACGCTGGATAGAGAAGAGAGCCTTGAGATTGTGCAGGATGTATTTGTAAGTGTACATAAAAACATTAAAAACTTCAGGCAGGATGCAGGCCTTTCAGGATGGCTAAGGAAAATTACCATAAATACCTGCCTGAACTGGAAAAGAAAATGGGAAAGGCGTTTCAGGTGGAGTCACCAATCAATTGAACCTAAAGATGAAAATAAACTTTTAAGGGCAAAAAAGGATGGAAACAACCCAGAAACACTTTACAGAGAAAAACAAATTGAACTGCTTGTTATGGAAAATATAGGGAAATTGCCAGAAAAAATAAGAGTGGTGTTTGTCTTAAATACACTTGAAGGGCTTTCATATGATGAAATTGCCCAGCATATGAATATAAAAAGAGGGACAGTGAGTTCAAGACTGCACCATGCAAGAAAGATTTTATTGGAATCAATAAAAGATTAATTAAAGGCATCTAAAGTTATGAAAAAAGCATGTAAAATATATGATGAAAAAACAATAGGTAAGTTTGTTGACAATGAACTTTCTTCTGAAAAAAGCAAAACAATTTCAGAACATATTGAAACATGCCCAATATGCGATAGTATTACTGCAAAATATAATCATTTGTCCAACATATTTGTGCAAAGTACATCAAAGCAGCTTGATAAAATTGATACAGATTTACTTGGGCAAAATGTCTTAGAACAGATAAAAAGGGAAGAAAATAATTTTTTTAAAAAAGTATTTGATTATTTTTCCCCAAAGCTTTACTTAAAGATAGCATCAATTGTTGCAATAATGATTATCAGCTTGACTTATTTTCAGGAGCGACTCATAAGACCCTTAGATATAATTGGACCCAGTGCCATTGTTAATTCAGTTGACGGGAATGTCTCGTCGGTAATGATATTTGAAACAAAGAAAAGCAAACATACAATAATCTGGTTTTCTGAAGCCTGATATTGTAAGGAGAGAAGTAATCATGGGAAGATTCTTAAATACAATATTCATATTATTTGTGGTCTGTTGGATTTGTTCTTTTACTAACAAGGCAATTGCAGGGAATGCAGTTAAAACAGACGTAAGAATAATTCATGCATCCCAAGGGCAAAACCATATAGATCCAAAGCTTTCAGATTTGGCTGAAGAGTTGAGCACTGTTTTTAAATATACTTCATACAGACTTATTAAAGAAAAAAACATGGGTTTGAATGAAAACCAAAAAGGTGTGGTCAAACTTCCAGACGAACGCTCTCTAGTTGTAATCCCAACCAGGATAAACGGGGAAAATATTAAATACCAAATTAATATTTTCAAATCCGGGAACCAGGTTTTCAGCACTCAAATACTTTTGAAAAATAAAAGAAGCATCACCATTGGCGGACCTAAGTTTAAAAATGGTTATCTCCTGTTTAATATCTCCGGAAAGACTTTATAGCACTTTGTTTAATATTTGATTTATAATTCTTGTTCATTACAATAATAACATCAATCTGATTTCACCAATCCTGCATTCATAAAATAAACATAATCTTCATAATCATCCAGATCTCTTTTCTCTTTTAAAAAACGAGTATTTAGTTTAAATTTCAAAATCAGCTGCTTTGTTTTCTTAAACACAACCGAGGTGCTCCATGGGATATCAACAAAAATGTCATATAAATTGGTTAACCCGATAAGATAGTACCCACCATCATAGGAAGGACCGATAACGCAATCTGTAAATTGGAAGGCATCTGTTACAAATGTTTTACTTAACAGAATATCTGACCCTGAAATAATAACTTTTTTATAATCCTTAAGTTCCTTGGCAAGCGCATTAAACATCCGATCACCAAGGTTTTCACCATTCTGTTGTTCTATTTTATCTTCTGCAAGATAATTAAAAAAATAATCCTTATCGCCTAAAACATAGAGTTTAAATACGTAAGAAGCTTCTGTATGCGTATTGATGGATTGCAATAGCATCTCTTCATATACCTTACGCGCTTTACTTCCAATCTTTTTTGCAAGCCTTGTTTTTACAGGCTCTGTCTCGGGATTTTTTGCAAATATTATAAAAAGATTTTCTTTATTCATTTTAGTAATTCCCGCACTGCCTGACAAATCCATACTTTTTGATAAAAAAGAACTCTTTTTAACCAATTGCCACATGTATATTTTCTTGCACTAGTCAATAAACATACTCCTGTAGAGCGTATTGAGATATTATGGTGCTTAATCTTCCAGACAAAAAGATGATCCTCACCATAGCGAGCTTGCTCATCAAACTGTCCTACTTTGTAAAAAAGATCTTTTCGGATACAAAATCCTTGATCCCCAAAGGGGATGCGCAAAAAAAAAGAACGCAAGTTTGCACAAACTTCATTAATTTTCATATATTTTGGACCATCGTTTAACCATTTTAATTTAAAATATAAGAGTGCCTCGGGATATTTTTTAATAGTATTAAAAAGTGCGGCAATAGTCTCAGGCTTAACTCTGGAATCCGCATGTAGAAACCAAAGAAAATCTGCCCTGGCAGTTTGAGCCCCTTTGTTCAACGTTTTTCCCCTACCAACAGATGAGGTCAGATAAAAAACTTTTAAAAGAGGCAACTGACTCTGCAAGTATTCCCGGCTGATATCCGGTGGTTCAGCACCTTTTGTCCCTACAAATATAATTTCAGTCTCATCAGGCAAAAACACTAAATCAGGAAGCAAAGTCTTATAGGATAATTCCTGGGGGCCCAATGGAATAATCACAGAAAGAGAAGTCATTTTTTAAGAACCATCAGCATCTCTTTTTTCTTATCAGTTAAAGTGCCGATTGGTGTGATAAGTGCGGTTTCCAAAGCGTGACGGCATGAGCAGTCTGATTCGTCAAATTGTTTTCTAAGAAATACTTCTAAAAGTTTTTTAGCTCTATCCAGGCTCTCACCATAGCGGGCAAATACCATTTGTACACTCACGTGCTGCGCCGGATCATCAAGCCAGCAATCATAATCTGTTGCAATGGTTAAGGTGGCGTAACAAATCTGGGCCTCCCTTGCCAAAAAGGCTTCCGGTACATTGGTCATTCCTACAAGATCACAGCCGGCCGGGCCTCTTAAAAAAAAACTTTCAGCTCGTGTCCCGAGACGTGGGCCATCCACACAAGCATAGGTTTTTTTTGTATGTATAAACATATTAAGATTTTTTGCTGTCTCAACAATTGCTTGAGTCAATCTTTTACAGACAGGTTCTGCCGTAGAAATATGTCCTGCCAGTCCCTGACCAAAAAATGTCCTTTCCCTGTTTCCTTTTACAAAATCAAAATATTGATCAGGTATTGAAAAATCACCTGGTTTGATTTCTTCTTGCAAGCTACCAACTGCTGAAACTCCAATTAAGCTTGTCACCCCTAATGATTTTAAAGCAAAAATATTAGCTCTGTGATTGACTTCATGGGGTAAAAACTGATGATTTTTACCATGGCGTGGAAGGAAAAAAACCTGATTTTCTTCATAATAGGATTCAACCACAGGTGACGAGGGGCTCCCAAAAGGTGTTGCTATTTCATGCTCTTTTCTGATCTCTAAATTTTCGATGGCATACAAGCCTGTACCACCAATGATACCAAGCATCTCTTATTCTCCTATTGCAAAAAAGTTATAACCTTCCTATTAAATTTATGCTGCCAGAGCTCCGGTACATGAACTGCCAGCGCCGGCGGTACAACCATAACAATGATTACTAAAAGCGATACAGCCAAATGTTTCATTAAAATTTTGAATATCAAAAATTGTTCTTTTTTTACCATTTACAGGGATTTCCAGCATTTGATTAAAATCACAATCATAAATTTGACCGTCCCAGCCTATTGAAATTAAATCTTTGCACATAACATTAACAGCAGCATTTTTGTTAAAATTATCGCTAAGAGTTTTCATATAAGAAGACAATTCATTGTTAATTTCAAGAAGTCTTGCAAACCGTTTAATCGGCATATTGGTAATGGTGAAAAGCTGATTAAATTCTATATCTAAGTCCTCTTTCAAACGAGTTTTGTAAGCTTCTTCAAGAGTTTTCTGATCTGGTGGTAAAAAGGCGCCAAGAGGATTATACACAAGATTCAGGATCAACCCAGTCCCAGCTTTCCCATATCCCATCCGGTTAAGCATTTTAAGAGCCTGGATACTTTTTTTATGAGCCCCTTTCCCCCGCTGAGTATCTACATTCTCTTCAAGATAACATGGTAGAGATGCAATTATTCTGACATTGTTCTCCACCAGAAATTGAGGTGTTGTTTCCTGATCTTTTTCAAACAGAACAGTCAAATTACATCGATCAATGATTTCTTTTCCAAGGTTTCGGCATCCTTTTACCAGCGCTTTAAAAGATGGGCACATTTCAGGAGCACCGCCAGTTATATCGACTATTTTTATCTCGGGATTTTCTCCTAAAAGGAACAGAATCCGTTCCACAACTTCAGCAGTCATAATTTCTTTTCTATCCCTGCCGGCTTCCACATGGCAGTGGGTACAAGCTTGATTACAAAGCTTTCCCATATTTATTTGTAAAGTGGTAAGGCTGGTTCGTGAAACTTTAACCTGATTCTCATCAAGTTTGTTTTGAAATGGAACTTTAATTGGAAGTATCAAAGTTGGTTCCTGATAATGGTTGATATTATTATTTGTTAAGTTCATTAATTTCGCCTCCAGTTATAATATATTTCTAAGAATCAGCTTAGAAATTTTTTTACCATAATAATCACAATGCATTGGAATCGTATCAAGAGTGATAAATATTCTCAAGAATAAATATGCATCATGAAATTATTAAAACATATTTGTCTCGGGAATCTGTCATTTTAAATCACGAACTGGCAAAACACGATTGCCGGCCGTGTGTGACTTATGATGCCACATGCTCCCTGTAGCAATGCCTTTGATAACGCAGCTCGAATCCGGTCGCACCAATACCGCCAGAACCCGGAATCATCGCCTGGCGGTCTTAAAATCCTTTGTTAAGATGGTTCGTTCAACAATTTTTGGCATATTGTTATCGGGTTTATCAAAATAATGCTCTATCGTTGATTGCCAAGGGCTTTCATTCTCAAATATAATATTATGACCGTTAGATATCTGTCCAAATTCTTTTGGCGTTGAGGGAATCACGTTACCTGTAGAGTCAATTCTTTGCACTAAGCCTCTTTCGTTTTTCCAATATTTTGAAAGACCTTTGGGTCACCAATGGTGCTTTTCTCCTTTTTTAACTTTTCTCTCTTTCAATAAAGCTTCCTTACAGTGATAAATTCACATAACGTCGCTGTTGTGTGGTGCGCTACTGTTTGCGCATCCATACAAGCAGCTTATTAGACAAATACCAATTCTTAAATTGCTATCTATCAACATCATAGTAAAATTCATTTGCCGCTTTTTGGTTTGTTCCCGTAAAGATTTCCTTTACTAAATTAGGGTTTTTGAAAAAATACCAATCACCAAATTGATCGAATTTTCGGCATGAGGTTACAATGTAACCTTGTCTAATAGTTCCATATTTTAGCCTTTTCTGTTTCCCATAGGCTTTCAACTTTATGGCAAAATAATAATCCTCCACACTCACATGACTTTCATCAAATCCGCCAATGGCTTCAAAATCCCGTTTATATAACCAGAACATCCCAGCGGAGGAGATTCGTGCTTTAAGCATATATGGCACAACCATAAGCACGCTGAAAAAGATGCCTATTGACAGTCTTTCTGGTTTGACTCTGACCCCTCCTCCAATATATTTTTCTGATTGCAATTTTTGGATGACTTCCTGCAACATATTCGGAGTCATCCAACTATCTGCATCTATTGTAACAAGTATATCCCCAGTAGCTACATTAACTCCTTTATTTCTGATTTTAGCAATATTTTTTTTATCCTCTTTTACAATAATAGCTTTAAATTTTTTGGCAATCTTTTCAGTATTGTCAGTGCATCTATTCAATGAAACTATGATTTCTACTGGAACGTCTATATTGGATTCAGCAGTTCTTATTGAACCCAGACATTTCCCAATATATTTTTCTTCATTATGAGCAGGTATGATTACTGATATTTTTTTCATCTTTTTATATCTAACAGGTTATTGTGTGTATCCGTTTACCATTTAATTTCAGTATCAAAGAAAATATCGGTTGTAAAGAAAACCCCAAATCAATTTTATATATTGGTATCATGAAAAATAATTGATGTTGTGAATTTATGGGAGATTTTCAAGCTATCTCACACAGATTCATGGCTCAATTATTCTTAAAGGTACCAGTTGAAAATAAATACTTGCCTGCAATCAAAACTAATTATCCCTGTATGAAGCATTCAGAAACCGAAATTGTTAAGGATACCAAAAATATACGTCACCAGAATTTTGTTGAAAAATGATTTTAAAAAATGCAATATTATTATGAACGCATGGAAGGAACAAAAAGAATAAGGGAGAACCATATGCCGCACATAATTGTTAAGCTCTATCCTGGGAGATCAGAACAGCAAAAGGTAGAACTTACCAAGAAAATAGTGAAAAATGTTGTTGAAATTGCAGAATGCAAAGAGACGTCTGTTTCAGTAGCATTTGAAGAAATCGAACCGATTGACTGGGCTGAAAAGGTTTATAAGCCAGATATAATTGATTCCCAGGGAGTATTTTATAAAAAACCGGGATACGATCCTTTTTTATCGAAACAGGATAAGAAAGAAAAGAACTATTACAATCAGAAGGGTTTTGTAAATTGGTGGAACAAAATAAGGGATTATGTCTCGTAACATCATATTTGCTACACGTCATGCTTATGATTATCCCTGTTCTTGACAATTCAAATCTTGGCTGTATCAAACACAGCATGGGTTAAATCAATGCATCAAAATTTATAATATTCTATACTAAATTTTCTTATGATAAATATCCAAAGGTGCATGAAAATCTTGACTTTTATTTCTGGTTGAGTTACAAGTATATGTTTTTTATTAGGGTGTTTTATATTTGAGTAATACAAAAATAATGGCTAGGAGAAAATAAATGGCTGTACCAAAACAGAAATCTTCAAAAAGCAGGGGCAGAAAAAGACGTACTCACCAAAATGTTGCAATGCCAACGGTTGTACTTTGCCCTGAATGTCAGGAGCCCAAACTTCCCCACACTGCATGCCCTGAATGTGGCGTATATAAAGGAAGACAAGTTTTAAAAGAAGAAATAGAAGAAGATGAATAATCTTACCTGATGAATGTTTTTAAGGAGACTAACCTGACCCATGACTATTGAAACAAAGGTTAAAAGAGTAATAGCAGAGAAACTACAAAATATTGATATTGAAGATGTCATTCCTGAAGCTTCGCTTATAGAAGACTTAGGAGCTGACTCTCTTGCAATTATAGAACTTGTAATGTCAATGGAAGAAATTTTTAATATTGATATTGAAGATGACGACGCTGAAAAGCTTTTAACTGTACAGGATGCTATTGATTATATTAAAGCAAACTCATAAAGCAAAGGCAAGCCTGTGGGCAATGAACAATCTATAATAATTGGAAGCGATCACGCGGCTTTTGAGCTCAAAGAAAAAATAAAAAAATTTCTTTCTGATTATGGTTTGGCTGTTACTGATATTGGCACATCAAGTGATGTATCAGTTAACTATGTTGATTTTGGAAAAAAAGTTGCAAAAGCAGTATCACAAAAAGAATTTAGCAAAGGTATACTTTTATGTGGCACAGGACTTGGCATGTCAATGACTGCCAATCGTTTCCCACAAGTTAGAGCTGCTTTATGCAGTGATATATTCTCTGCCCGCATGAGTCGGTTACATAATGATTCTAACATTCTTGTTCTCGGAGGGCGTATTGTGGGTGATATGCTTGCTTTTGAAATTATTAAAACCTGGCTTGAAACTCCTTTTGAAGGCGGAAGACACCTCCAACGTATCCAGACTATAGATCAGTAAAAGATCAATATAAAGTAAAGCCAGCAACCAGCCAGAAACCAAATTGTTCAATCTATGCTATTGATTAACTGGAGGATATAAACATGAATGACCTGAATACCATTGATCCTGAAATCAAAGAAATAATTATTGCTGAAGAGATAAGACAAGAACATGGAATCAACCTTATTGCTTCTGAAAATACTGCCAGCCAAGCAGTTATGGAAGCTCAGGGTTCGGTTCTTACAAATAAATATGCTGAAGGCTACCCTTCAAAACGATATTATGGGGGTTGTATTCATGTAGACAAAGCTGAAAACCTTGCGATAGAACGCGCAAAGCAACTTTTTGGCACAGAATATGCCAATGTGCAACCGCATTCAGGTTCCCAGGCAAACATGGCTGTCTATTTTGCTCTGCTTGAACCCGGCGATACTGTTCTTGCTATGGATTTATCCCATGGAGGACACTTGACCCATGGTAGTAGTGTTAGCTTTTCAGGCAGACTTTTCAATTTTGTTCATTATGGACTCTCCCCTGAAACTGAAACAATAGATTTAGAAGAAGTTGCAAGACTTGCAAAAAAACATAAGCCAAAAATGATCATTGCAGGAGCAAGTGCCTATTCCAGGATAATTGATTTTAAAGGCTTCTCTGAAATTGCAAAGTCTATAGGAGCTTTGTTCATGGTTGACATGGCTCATATTGCAGGACTGGTTGCAGGGGGCGTTCACCCTTCCCCTGTCCCCTATGCCGATGTTGTAACTTCTACGACCCATAAGACACTAAGAGGTCCCCGAGGTGGATTAATTTTGTCTTCTGCAGAGTTGGGGAAAAAAATCTCAAGTCATATATTCCCCGGTATCCAGGGAGGTCCTTTAATGCATGTTATTGCAGCAAAGGCTGTTGCATTCAGGGAAGCTTTATCACAATCTTTTAAAGACTATCAAGCTTTGGTAATAAGTAATGCATCAACCCTTGCTGACACCTTGACAAACAGAGGAATAAAACTTGTTTCCGGCGGTACAGACAACCATCTGATGCTTGCTGATCTAACAGATAAAGACATTTCCGGAAAAGAAGCTGATGAAAGACTTGGCGCTGCAAATATAACAGTTAATAAAAATACCGTTCCCAATGAAACAAGAAGTCCTTTTATAACAAGCGGGATACGCATAGGGACTTCACTTATTACCTCCCGAGGAATGGGCAACAAACAAATGAAAATAATTGCAAATTCAATTTGTGACGTAATAGATAACCCCTCAAATATAGAAATAGTTACAGGGCGAATGAAAGAGCTTTGTGATAAATTCCCACTTTACTAAAAGGTTTAAACATGAGTGAAGACCTTCACACAAGACCATCCTGGACCAAATATTTTATGGAGATAGCTGATCTTGTCGCATCGCGTTCCACATGTATAAGACGCAAAGTAGGTGCTATTCTTGTCAAAGATAAAAGAATTCTCACAAGTGGATATAATGGTGCACCGACCGGAGTTACTCATTGCGTTGAAACCGGCTGCTTAAGAGATCGACTCCAAGTGCCATCAGGAGAAAAACATGAGTTGTGCCGTGGTGTTCATGCTGAACAAAATGCAATCATTCAGGCTGCAAACCATGGAATTACCGTGAAAGGATCTGTGCTTTATTGCACAAACCAACCATGTTCAATTTGTGCAAAAATGATTATTAATGCCGGGGTTGAAAAGGTATATTTCAGAAATGGATATAATGATCCATTAGCAGAAGAAATGTTTGAACAGGCAGGAATTGTCCTTATTCAATCGGACGTATAAAAAGGAGGCTTTAATTTGGAATGTCCTTATTGTGGCGAACCTAATACCAAGGTGATAGATTCCCGTCGGGGAAAAATAAGAACTGAAGTACGAAGACGCAGAGAATGCATAGAATGCTCAAAAAGATTTACAACCTTTGAAAGAATCGAAGATATCCCTGTAATGGTTATTAAAAAAGATGACTTAAGGGAAGAATTCAATCGAAATAAAATCCTGTCCGGTATAAAAAAAGCGTGTGAAAAGCGAGCTATCAGTATAAATCAGATTGAAATGCTTGTGGAAGAAATCCAGCGAGAGCTAAGAGAACAAAATGATAAAGAAGTCCCTTCCAAATTAATTGGTGAAAAAATAATGGAAAAACTTCATGTTCTGGATGATGTGGCCTATGTGAGATTTGCTTCTGTGTATAGAGATTTTAAAGATGTTGATGATTTTGTCCAGGAATTAAAAACCATCATACTCCACAAAGAGGCAAATCAAGACAACACCAAAAGATCACACCAATCAAATAGTCAATCAGATGGATAGCCATGTGAATAATCTGATGAATGATCAACAATATATGCAAGAAGCCTTGTCTTTAGCTCAAAAAGGCAAAGGGCTTACATCTCCAAATCCTGCTGTAGGTGCCATTATTGTTAAAAATAATATAGTTGTAGGAAAAGGATGGCATAAAGGTGCAGGTCTTGCCCATGCTGAAGTTGAAGCAATAAATGATGCCGGCACTGATGCAAAACAAAGCACTCTTTATGTTTCCTTAGAACCTTGCACCCATCATGGCAAAACCCCTCCCTGTACTGAAAAAATTATTAAAGCAGGCATCAGTCGTGTTGTCATTGGCTGTAAAGATCCGAACCCCCATGTAAGAGGCAATGGGATCCAACGATTACAGGAAAACAAAATTGATGTTGGAATTAATATGCTTAAAAAAGAAGCTGAAACATTAATTGAAGACTTTGCATGGTACACATGCAATGGTAAAAAACCTTTTGTCACTCTCAAGTGTGCTTCAACCATTGATGGTAGGATCGCTACATCTACAGGTGATTCAAAATGGATTACCAATGAAACATCCAGAGAATATGTTCACAAACTTAGACATGAAAACGATGCCATATTAATTGGTGCTGGGACTTTAAAGTCTGATGACCCTTCACTGACTGCGCGTATAAACGGCTTTCATTCAAAAGATCCTGTACGGGTAGTCCTTGATCCTGATCTTTCAATTGATGAAAATGCAAAAATAATAACACAAAAATCCGATGCTTCAACAATAGTTGTAACTTCAAAAAAGACATCTTCCTCCAAAAAAAACTCCCTTGAAAAAGTAGGTGTAAAAATAATTGAAATCCCATTTGAAAATAAAACATTTGACCTTGATCTTCTCCTTGAAAAACTAGGTAAAATGGACATTGTAAGTCTTCTTGTTGAAGGTGGCAGCACTGTTATCCACTCATTTTTAAAAGAAAAGCTTGTTAATAAAGCTTACTTTTTTATCGCTCCTACAATTTATGGTGGCAACGATGGTGTACCAATGTGCAGTGGCGCAGGACCCAAATTGATGAAAGATGCAATAAAACTTGTTGATATTCACGTTTCAAGATTTCATGACGATATACTTATTCAAGGATATATCAATTAAAGGAGGTTTTAAGCTTGTTTACCGGAATAATTGAAGGATCAGGAATAATAAAACAGATTGATAAAAAAAATGAAGGTGCAGTACTTGCTATTGAAACAAATATCAATCTTTTGGAATCAAAAATCGGGGATTCAATAGCAGTCAATGGTGCATGTCTCACTGCTGTCAGCCTCCAAAAAACTTTATTTAAAGTTGACATGGCTCCGGAAACAATCGCAAGAACAACATTTAAGAATGCATCTGTTGGAGCAAAAGTAAATATCGAAAGAGCTTTAAGGCTTTCAGACAGACTGGATGGACACCTTGTATCAGGTCATATTGACGGAACAGGAGTTATTGCTTCAAAAGTAAAAAAAAGCAATGCCTGGATAATTACAATTAACATACCAACAGAACTTGCTGACCAAATGATTGAAAAGGGATCTATTGCAATTGATGGAATAAGTCTTACTATTAACAAATGCTCAAATAAAGATTTTGAGATAAGTGTCATCCCCCACACAGCAAAAATAACAACAATTGAGGGGAAGAATGTAGGAGATGAGGTTAATATTGAAACTGACATGTTAGGCAAATATGTACAAAAAATTTTAAACAAAAGCTTAGGCACTAACGAGAATGACAATACAAAGGCTAAAAGCCATAAAGACATTAGCTTAGGCCTTTTAGCAAAAAAAGGATTTTTATAAAATTAAGGATAGAAATAAATGCCGCATTTAACAATTAAACAGGCAATTGAAGATATAAAACAAGGGAAAATGGTCATCCTTGTTGATGATGAAGACAGAGAAAATGAAGGTGATCTTACAATGGCAGCAGAAGCTGTTACACCTGAAGCTATTAATTTCATGGCAACACACGGCAGAGGGCTTATATGCTTGTCAATGACAGGAGAAAAGCTTGATAAGCTTGGCTTACCAATGATGGTTGAAGATAATACTTCACAATTTGAAACAGGTTTTACCATATCCATTGAAGCAAAAAAAGGCGTCACCACAGGCATCTCTGCCGCAGACAGATCCCACACAATATTAACAGCAGCGGCTGATAATGCTACGCCTTCTGATCTTGTAATGCCGGGACATATTTTCCCTTTAAGAGCAAGAGATGGCGGAGTTATGGTAAGAATCGGTCAAACCGAAGGCTCTGTTGATCTTGCCCGCCTTGCAGGTCTTAAACCAGCAGGCGTAATATGTGAAATAATGGATGATGATGGTACCATGGCCAGAATGCCTTCATTGGAAAAATTTGCTAAAAAACATAATATAGGTATATGCACAATAGCAGATCTTGTTGAATACAGACTTAAAACAGAATCTTTTGTTAAAAAAGCAGCACAGACTGAATTCCCTACAAAATTTGGTGGGGACTTTAATATTATTGCCTATGAAAACGATTTGGACAATCTTACTCATATTGCTTTGGTAAAAGGCGAAATAGACCCTGAAAAGGAAATTCTTGTAAGAGTGCATTCAGAATGTATGACAGGAGATATCTTTGGTTCTTTACGCTGTGATTGCGCAGAGCAGCTCCATAAAGCCATGGAAATTATAGATAAAGAAGGCTCCGGAGTTATCCTTTATTTAAGACAGGAAGGAAGAGGTATTGGTCTTGTAAATAAACTTAAGGCTTATGAATATCAACGACAAGGTTACGATACAGTTGAGGCAAACAGAAAGCTTGGGTTTAAAGATGATATGAGAGATTATGGAGTTGGTGCTCAAATCCTTGTTGAGCTTGGAATCAAAAAAATGAAGCTTTTAACAAATAACCCTAAAAAAATGATTGGTCTTGAAGGCTATGGGTTAAGCGTTACAGAGCAGGTTCCCATTGAAACGAAGCCTAATGAATACAACAAAGGTTATCTGAAATGTAAACAACTGAGGATGGGACACACTTTTAAAATATCAGAATAATTTAATAACTAAAAATATAAGGATACAAAATGCCACAAATCATTGAAGCAAGTTTAAAAGCAGATGGGAAAAAATTTGGGATCATTGCAGGCAGATTCAACGATTTTATTACTGAAAAGCTTGTAAGCGGAGCAATTGATGCTTTGACCAGAAGTGGTGCTGAGGACAAAGATATTACCCTTGTAAAAGTACCAGGGGCTTTTGAAATTCCGTTAATAGCCAAAAAAATGGCCGCCACTGGAAAATATGATGCCATTATCTGTCTTGGTGCAGTTATTAGAGGTGCCACTTCTCATTATGATTACGTATGCTCAGAAGTCTCAAAAGGTATTGCAAGCGTAAGCCTTGATTTTGATCTGCCTGTAATCTTTGGTATTCTTACAACTGAAACTATTGAACAGGCAATTGAGCGTGCCGGAACAAAAGCCGGGAATAAAGGGTTTGATTCTGCACTTGCAGCTGTCGAAATGGCAAACCTTTCAACAAGCATATAAAAACATAAGAAAGAGTAAAATAATAGTGGGGTACCGTAGAAAATCAAGAGAATTAGCATTGCAGGCACTTTTTTATTTAGAGACAAATCAGTCTGAAACAAGTAAAAAAGCAAGTGAAGAGCAATTAGATCTCTTTTGCTTAAACTTTGAAGATATTATTACTGATGATAATAGATCTTTTTTCCTATTCCTTGTTAAAGGAGTTTTAAATTGTGAATCTGAATTAGATTCTCTTTTAGACAATTGTTCAAAAAACTGGAAACTTTCAAGAATGTCTGCTGTTGACAAAAACATCATGCGGATTGGAGCTTTTGAACTATTAAAATGCCCGGATATTCCATCAAGCGTCACAATTAATGAAGCTGTGGAAATTGGGAAAAAATTCGGGGCCAAAGACTCTGCTTCTTTTATCAATGGAGTTCTTGACCAGATACGGATACAAAAAAACTGTGAATAAAAATGCAGGGGGGATATTTTGATTATTAAAAAACTTGAAGTCGGTCCAATCATGGCAAATTGCTATATACTTGGTTGCGAAGAAACAAAAGAGGCTGTTGTTATAGATCCGGGAGATGAAGCAGATAGAATACTTATGACTCTTGCCGGAGACAAACTTAAAGTTAAATATATTATTAATACCCATGGTCATTTTGATCATGTTGGTGCAAACAAAGAGCTTAAAGAAGCTACGAACGCTTTGCTGATGATTCATGCCGAAGATGAACCAATGCTTACTGAATTAGTCCAGCATGCTGCTGCTTTTGGTCTTTCAGCAGAAAACTCTCCTCCTGCGGATATTACTATTGCTGATAACGATGAGATCAAATTTGGTAATATTACTCTGAAAGTCATTCATACACCCGGTCACTCACTGGGTGGGGTATGTCTTTTAACAGATAAAGTTCTCATTGTAGGAGATACTCTTTTTGCAGGCTCCATCGGAAGAACAGACCTGCCTGGCGGTGACTATGACACTCTTATTTCAAGCATTAAAACAAAACTTCTGTGTCTTGATGAAGAAACAATTGTTTATACTGGTCATGGCCCTGAAACCTCAATTGGCAGAGAGAAAAAAATAAATCCTTTCCTCTCTTAAAATTAATTTTTACGCTCATGGTACCAGTCGGTAGTTATTATGACTAAAGGTAAAGAGTTTATAGATCAGTTACCAACTTTAAATTTTATTCATAAAGAAAAGATAGAGCTTAACAGCCCTTTTTTAGATATTGCTGAAAAATTTGCAATGGATAACGGTACTGTTGCATTGCTAAGTGGGGGCAATTTAGATTGTTCAAGATATCACATACTTGCAATAAAGCCCTGGCTTGAGCTCACAGGGAAAGGGAATAATCTTAAACTCACCTATGAAGATAAATCTTTTTTATTACAAGATAATCCCTTTGCTTTAGTTGATAAGCTAATTAAACATTTTAAGCTTCCAAAAAGTCAACCCTCAAATCCAGCAAGCTTATTACCTGTCAGTGCGGGACTTTTTGGATATTTTTCATATGATTTAAAAAACATGGTAGAGGATCTACCTCAAACTTGTCTTGGAACAGAGCTTCCAGATATTTGCCTTTATGCACCTTCAGCTATTTTAGTTCATGACAAAAAGAAAAATGATACTAATCTTTTAATACCATATTTTAATTCCAACTCTGATTCTGCTAAAAATAAAATCTCAAAATCTGAATATATTGATAATATTCTTGGATTTTTTTTTGAAAGGTTTCACAAAAAAGCTTTAAAAACAAAACATGAAGATATAATTTTAACCCATACCAAATCAAACTTAAAATCAACATTTTCAAAAGATGAATATATTGAAAAAGTCAATCAGGTTATCAAATATCTAAAAGCCGGAGATATCTATCAGGCAAACTTATCTCAACGTTTTGAAACAGATTTTTCAGGCAATCCTTTTGTGCTTTTTAAAAAACTATATAAAAAAAACCCAGCCCCTTTTTTTAGCTTTATCAATGCCAGAACTCATCAGATATTATCCACCTCACCTGAACGGTTTATCAAACAAGTAAATAAAAAAATTGAAACCAGACCAATAAAAGGCACTATTGCACGAGGCAGAACAAAAGATGAAGATATAACGAATGCAATCGAGCTAAGTTCAAGCATAAAAGATGATGCTGAGCTTACAATGATTGTTGATCTAATGCGCAATGACCTTTCCAGGGTTGCTGAGGCAGAAACTATTGTTGTAGAAGCGCACAAAAAGCTTGAACCCTATGACAATGTTTTTCATCTTGTTTCCATTGTAAAAGGGTTACTTGCCAAGGATAAAAATTCAGTTGATTTCCTGAAAGCTTCCTTCCCGGGCGGTTCAATCACAGGATGTCCTAAGATTAGAGCCATGGAAATAATTGATGAACTTGAACCTGTCCAAAGGCATGTCTATACAGGTTCAATTGGATATTTAAGCTTCCACGACACCATGGATTTGTCTATAGCCATCAGGACTGCAACTGTTTTTAATAATAAAATATCATTCTCTGTTGGAGGAGGTATTGTATTTGACTCTATTCCTGAAAAAGAATACCAGGAAACACTTGATAAAGGTAAAACAATTATGGACACTCTTTCATCAAATTGGGCAAATATTGATCATAAAGTTGAAAAAATATGGGTTAACGGAAAAATCATTGATGAAAACAAAGCCTGTATACCTCTAACTTGCCCCGGATTTCAATATGGAGCAGGGTTATTTGAAACAATAAGAGCTGAAAATGGAAAAATTCTCAGGCTTTCTGATCACATTAAAAGATTGAACAAAGGGTTAAAAGAACTATTTAATACGAATCCTTTAAATATAAATTTTGAAGATGTGATCTCAACAATTTTAAAAAAAAACAACTTAAACTCCTCCATAGCTGCTGTAAAAATTATTCTTGCAAAGAATGATGATTTTTCAGGATTTCCTTTTTTTGTTGCTGTCCTTGCAAAAAAATATATTCACAGATTAGACATTCTTAAAAAAGATGGCTTAGAACTTATCAAATACCCATACCCAAGACTAACACCTGTTGCTGATCATAAAAGTCTAAATTATCTTTACTATTACCTTGCGGGTCAGTATGCAAAAAAAAATAACAAAGATGAAGCATTGATATTAAACCCTGATATGACAATCTCTGAAACAAACACATGCAATATTCTGATTATACAGAACAATACTATAATCTTACCCCAGTCAGAACATGTATTAAAAGGCGTTACAATGAATGCGGTAATAAATATACTTAAAAAAGAAAAGTATGAAATCAAAAAACAAAAACTTCTTTTTAAAGATCTTTCTTCATATTCAAATATTATTCTCACCAACGCACTTATGGGAGCTGTACCTGTAATTGCTATTGAAAACAGCAAAATCAAATACACAAAAAAACTGCTTGATATGATTAATAGTAATATAGTAGGAGACTAACTTGTTTTTAGTTGAAAAAAACTGTAGGTATCCATAGATATGCTAGGAACATGAATACTAAATCGGAATAGGAACTTATGAAAAAAACATTTTTATTTATTGCAACATTTTCACTTGTTATCCTGACATCGGTAAGCTTGTGGGCAGCTCCGAATTTATCAGTTAACCAGAGCACATATGAATTTGGTTCAGTACCTGAAGGGACCATTATCAGGCACAACTTTATTTTAAAAAATAATGGAGACGAACCTCTTCTTATTAAAAAAGTCATCACTGGCTGAGGATGCAGCACTGTCTCCTATGACAAAGAAATCCCCCGTGCCGGGGAGGGAACAATCGTAATCTCAGTCAAAACTCAAGGGTATGGTGGAAAAACCCTTGCAAAGGCAATTACTGTACAGACAAATGACCCGCAAAAGGGTGAAATATCGCTGAGGATAAGGGGAAATGTTGAAAAAATTGCAGCGATTTCATCTGAAACTATACGCTTAGATGGTGCTCCGGATGGAGATTTAAGTGAAATTGTTACTATTACTCCATCTGAAAATTATAATTTTAAAATTCTTTCCAGCAGCGTAAGTAATGGTGATAATATAGACGTTGAGCTAAAAACCAAACTTGATGAAAATAAGACTTCTGAAAAACCTATGTGGGAAATTCATATAAAAAATATCAGAAAAACACCAGGCAGGTATTATGAGACAATTTATCTGGTAACTGATTTTAAGCTTATGCCGAAATTGACAATCCGTGTTTTTGGAAATATTAAACTAAAAGACAAATCACAAACAAGCAAATGAACCCAAAGGATATTAAAGCTGTTATATTTGATTGTGATGGCGTAATGTTTGACACAGCAGAAGCAAACAAAAAATTCTACAATGAACTTCTTGATTATTTTGATAAAACAGCACTAACAGACGAACAATTTATTAAAGTTCACATGTTTACTGTTTCTCAAGCACTTGAGTACCTTTTTCCTGAAATGGAAAGCCTTGATAAAGTTTACAAACGCCTGAAAGGAATTGGGTACAATAAATTTATTAAATATATGCACATGGAAGAAGGCTTCTTAGAACTTCTAAGCCAACTCAAAAACAATGGTTATATAAGAGGGATTGCAACCAATAGAACAAATACCATGGAAAAAGTCTTAAATGACAATAATCTTGCAGATGAATTTGATATTGTTGTTACAGCTTCTGATGTTGAATTTCCCAAGCCTGCACCAGACCAGTTGATAAAAATAATAAACCATTTTAACATTAAAAAAAAACAAATTCTTTTTATTGGAGATTCTGAATTTGATGAGCATGCAGCATCAAATGCAGGTACATTATTTGCTGCATTTAAAAATCCACTCCTTAAAGCTGATTTCTATTTCGAAAACATGAGTCAAATCGGAGATTTATTAAGTATAAATCAATAATAATTCTTGACAAATTCCCTAATAAAAACTAACCTAATAGGATTGTTTTTATGAATTTCTTATAAATGTTTGGAACAAACATTTATTATTTTTTAATATAAAAGTTGAGGAGAAGTATATGTCTAAATTAGTAGCACCACATGGTGGTAAAGGTCTTGTTGTTTGTAAACTTGAAGGCGCAGCGCTTGAAGCAGAAAAAACAAAAGCAGCCGGTCTTAAAAAAATTGAGATCTCATCTCAGGTAAAAGGTGATCTTATTATGTTGGGCATTGGTGGATTCAGCCCTCTTAATGGCTTCATGACAAAAGCTGACTGGAAAGGCGTTAGTGAAGATTTCCTTCTTGCTGACGGTACATTCTGGCCTGTACCTGTAATGCTTGATGCTTCAAAAGAAGATGCATCAGCAATCAATGTCGGTGATGAAATTACTCTTGAAAGAAATGGTGAAGTATATGCCACCATGAAAATCGAAGAAAAATTTGAAATGACCGAAGAAGAAAAAAAATGGGAATGTGAAAAAGTATACAAGGGTCAGGGTGAAGAATCTGCTGATAATAAATTCTGGGAAATTGCCATGGAAGATCATCCAGGTGTTCAGATGGTTATGGCAAGAAAAGAATTTTGCCTTGCAGGTCCGGTAAAAGTTCTTTCTGAAGGTGAATTCCCAGAAAAATTTAAAGGTGTTTATCTTACTCCAAAAGAAACCCGTGCTATCTTTGATGAAAAAGGCTGGGCAACCGTTGCTGCTATGCAGCTTAGAAATCCGATGCACAGATCCCATGAGCATCTTTGCAAAATCGCTCTTGATGTATGTGACGGTGTTCTTATCCATTCTCTCATCGGTAACTTAAAAGCAGGTGATATCCCTGCAGACGTTCGTATTGAATGTATTGACACATTGATCAAAGGTTTCTTTGTTCCTGAACATGTTGTTAATGGCGGATATCCTCTTGACATGAGATATGCAGGGCCAAGAGAAGGCCTTCTCCATGCAACATTCCGACAGAACTATGGTGTTAACAGAATGATCATTGGCCGTGACCATGCAGGCGTTGGTG